>NZ_JBUPVZ010000005.1:0-278177 GCF_055486375.1 Bacillus sp. 11C | reverse complement strand
TTCTTTTATTTTATTACACGTGAATGGGTATTTTAAGGAAAAAATAAAGACTGTCGAGATTTTCTCGACAGTCTGAGGCTTGGATGACTCCAGCCTCTTTTTTTTATTTAAATTGTAAACTGATTCATTTTCTCATTAAGCTTCTTCGCCAGCTGCTCAAGCTCTTCGGCATTCTGGAGCACTTGATCCATAGAGTGGGCGGATTGCTCGGTAATCGAAAATGTTTCTTCAATCCCTGCGGCCGACTCTTCAGATACAGAAGCGATATTTTCAATCGATTGGTTGATGGTAATTGATTGGTTTGTTAACTGCTTCAGGCCATCTGTTACTTCTTTAATGCTGTCTGCAACGTGAGTGACGGATTGTTTGATATGCTGCATAGCCTGACCGGTGTCTGTCAGGTTCTCTGTTCCTCTTTCGACTTCTGTAAAGCTGCTTTCTAAGTATTCAATGACGATGTGGATTTCCTGCTGTGTGCCGCCTACAATCCGGGTAATATCCTGCACGGAATCAGAAACGCCGTCAGCCAGTTTTCTGACCTCTTCTGCCACAACGGCGAAGCCTTTGCCGCTTTCTCCAGCGCGGGCAGCTTCAATGGCGGCGTTAAGTGAAAGCAAATTCGTTTGCTCGGCAATGCCGTTGATGACCTGAACGAGCTTGTTGATATCCTGAGAATGCTGCTCCAGCGACTTCACTTTATGAACGGCTTCCTGAACGATATGATGGATGGTTTTCATTTGCTGCAATGACGTATCCATATTTGTGTTTCCGCTTACCGCGAGTTCGAGAACGTTTTGAGACGTATCGCTGATGGTCATGCCATGATTATAGGCTTTATCAATGCTTTCGGTGAATTCATTCATCGACTCGGCAATCATCACGGCGTCTTGGGCCTGTTGTTCAGAGCCCTCAGCCATTTCGTTCATCGTTTCGGTAATATGTTTGCTGCCGGATCTCGTTTCATTTGTTGCGTTTGCCAGTACTTGTGAAGACGAAAGAACCCGGCTTGAGATTTCTTTGGAGTATCCGACAATATCTCTCAGATTAACGACCATTTTTTGCAGCGCTTCGCTCAGATCGCCCAGCTCGTCTTTTGAGTTGAGCGGCTCCATGTCATTCGACAGATCTCCCTCGGCAATATGATTGGCAGACTCCTTCATGCGAATGATAGGCTTTACAATGTTTCGAGTGATATAAAGCCAGATGACAATACTGATAATAATCGAAGCTGCCAGAAGCAAAGCAGTGTAAATAAGCCCTTTATGATAGACGTCCTTCGTTTCTTTTACCGCTGTGTTGCTGCCTTCTTTATTAAAGTCAACAAGCTGAGTGAGTGATTTTTTCATATCCTCAAAGCTCGCTTCAGTCTGAACCAATAAACCTCTTGCTTTGTCCATATCATTCGTGCGGCCGCTTTCTATAATTTGCGCATGAATATCAGTATAGGTGTTCACTTCAGTTTGGAGCTGCTCGAACAGCTTTTGCTCTTTATCATTTGAAATTGTTTTTTCGTAGCTGTCAAGCTTTTGTTTGATGTCTTCAAGAATCTGATTCATTTCTTGATCAAGCGTATCCATTTTGCTTTTTTCTGTGTAAATCAGAAAATCCTTTTCTTTAGAAGACAGGTGCTCGGTCAAATAATTAACCGATGTAATTTCTTTGATGCCGTCAATCCATTTTGTGTTGATTTCATCTGTCTTTTGAATGATATGCTGCATATTAAAAGCGCCTATTCCGCCTACAAGTAAGTTGATCAGGATCAGTGTCAAAAATACCAGGCTGAATTTGCGGGAAATCGTCAGTCGCATATAGTGGTCTCCTTTAAGAACGTAATGTGTGGTTGTACTATATATCGGCTGAGAAATCGTTTTTTTACCTGAAAATGAAAAATAAAAAAACGGCCCTTCTCCCGTCTTTGAGATCAGAACCGTTTTAGCAGTTAGTCAAGAAAGGGAAGGGTCAATCCAATCCGTCGCCCATTTAGAAATCTCACCCAAAATGGGTGCTAACGCCTTTCCTTTATCGGTCAATGAATATTCGATGCGAACCGGAGTTTCCGGGATGACATCCCGCTTCACCACTCCTTCAAGCTCAAGTTCTTTCAGCCGTTCTGACAGAACTCTGCCGCTTAGATTTGGAAGTGCTGCTTCAATTTCGCTAAATCGCTGCGACCCGTTCAAGAGCTGAAATACGATCAAAGCGACCCAGCGTTTACTCAAGATGTCGACTGCTTTTTCAAATCTAGGACACATTTCTGATTGGTTCATACTTTTCACCTCGTCTGTCACTATTATAACGCAAATAACGAGGGAAGGTATGGAAGCGTGATTGATAAAATGCAGAAAGAGAAACAGGGGATTATGAAGAGGAGGCGCGCTTTTTCGCTTCCGAAGCTAAAAAATCAAAGTACTTGCTGAGATTTTCAATATCCTGCTTTGAGAGAAGTTCCCATTTTTTGCTGTTGAAAATCGGGAGGTGCTCCGCTCCGCGAGTGACAGCCGTCTGGTAAATGTCATAAACGGACTGATAGCTTTCCGAAGCTTCGCGGATTTCTGCTGGAAAGGCCCGTATATGGCCTGCGGCAGCCATCAGGTTTTCGTAGGGCACTTTCAGTACGGCCGCCAGTTTTTTAATGGTTGCAGGTTTTGGCGTGCCCCGCTTGCCGTTTTCAATTTTTGAAATGGTGGCCGAGCTGATGCCTGAGTACACCGCAAGCTGATTCACTGTCAGTTTGCGGGCGCGGCGCAGCTCCCGTAATTGCTGTCCGAATGGTGACATGGTGATCGCCTCGCATTTCTATCAAGAGTTAGTCATCAGCTGACCGTTTTTTGGCTTCGTCTGAAATAAACGAAAAATAATGATCCAGCATGAGCAGGTCTTCTTTATTGAGATACTGCCACTTTTCAGTCTCAAGAAGAGCAAGGTTTTTCAGGTCATAGGCCTTTGCTTTTTCAAGCAGCTTACACTTCGTTTCGTAAGGAGCCCTTGCTTCATGTGCTTCTTCGATGTAACCAGCCTTATACATAAGCCCTTCATAAGGAATTTTTAAGGCCTCCGCCAGTTTTTTGATAGTGGCGGGTTTTGGAACGCCCCGTTTGCCGTTTTCGATTCTGGAGATGCCGGCCGCGCTTACGCCTGAATAAGTTGCCAGCTGGTTGACTGTTAATTTTCTCTCTTCACGCAATGCCCGCAATTGTTCGCCAAAGTTTTCCATTTGTCTCACCCCGTCCCTCACTGTTACTCATATTTTAGTATGTTTATTGACTAAAGGGAATAGGTAGGCTGGAAATGTATTGACAAAAGTTAACATAAGCCGTAATGTAAAAGTATAGAAAAAAGTTTTTTCAAGAACGGAAGGTGAGGAAAGTGCCAGTAGAAAAGATACAGATTAGACGTGATTATGTCTTGCAGTATATGGTCAATAACGATTATTCCCTTAACCAGCTTGCGCTGGAAATCGGAGTCTCACCCGCCACACTGAGTCGCGTGCTGAATGGAGAAAGACGGCCGGGACAGCTAGTGATCGGTAAAATGCTTCACTATTTTAATTTGAAATTCGAGGATCTTTTTTACTATGATTTTGTTGACAAAAGTCAATAGAAGGTAGGAAACACAAGGAGATACCGAGCGTTTTCTATCCTAAGAATGATGTGTCAGCACAAACCCTGTCACCAGTTCGTTGCATGTTTTCCATTGTTTTGTAGGCAGCTGATGCCCCTGATATTCCAATCTGAAAAATTCGGCATGACTGCAAGCTTTGCGGTAATAGCCTGAGGCTGGGAAGGTCCAGTCCCGCAGGCCGCCATACATAAACAGCATCGGCATGTGTAAATGAGGCAGCTGTTCAATGCAGTTGTAACGGAGTGAATCCTGATAATATTGATGCCAATGAGCCAGGTCTGCTTTTTTCATATGGCCTGTCAATATGGCTCGAAGCTCTTTGTTTTTTGTGTGGCTTGCGGCGAGGATGCGAATGAGTAAACCGGCGTTTTTCTCGAGCAGATACATCCCGGTCTTGTGAATTTTCTCCCCGATTACGTTATGAACAGCAGGATAAGCGCCGGACAAAACAAGATGCGACACTTTGTCCGGGTGGGTAAAGCCGATGTGCTGCGCGATTAAGCCGCCGGCGGAATACCCGAATAACACAGCCTTATCAATGTGCAGAGCATCCATGAATTGCACAATCTCGTTTGCATAATAAGGGATGGAGGCTGGCTGATCTGCATGATCGCTGTCACCGTGGCCGCTTAAATCGGGAAAAATCACCCTGAAATGCTCGGAGAGAAGGCGCTGATAATAAAAAACCTTGCGTCCCATGCCTGGCGGGTGGATAAAAATGATCGGAATTCCCTGTCCATATTCCTCATAATAAAGATGTTTTCTGCTGGCTATGCTGATAAGGGGCATTATTTTTCTCCTTTTGACTTTTTATATGAATAGGGTAACCAAGATAAAACGCCTTATCCCGTCTTTTGGCGTCTGATACAGCGTGACATGCCAACCCTTTTCATGTAAAATAGAAGTAATGTAGGCCAGTGAGTCTGGAGGTGTATGGGATGCACGCGGTTTTGATTACCTTATTGGTTATCGTCAGCATTGCACTTATTATTGTCGTTTTGCTTCAATCCAGTAAAAGCGCCGGATTGTCTGGTGCGATTTCAGGCGGAGCGGAGCAGCTCTTCGGGAAACAAAAAGCAAGAGGTCTTGATTTGATTTTGCACCGCATCACGGTTGTGCTGGCAGTCTTGTTTTTCGTGTTAACGATTGCGCTTGCTTATATCCTATAGGGCAATGTTTGTATAAGGTCTGATGTGAAGTCAGGCCTTTTTCACGTTTCTGGCTGATATTCAGAGCGTTTTTTTCTGATCAAACTGTGGAAAACTAAAATGATCGTGCAGATAGAAAAGGAGACATGAGCATGAAAGTTGTGACACCAAAACCATTTACATTTAAAGGCGGAGACAAAGCGGTGCTGTTGCTGCATGGCTTTACAGGAAATACAGCGGATGTCAGAATGCTGGGTCGTTACTTGAATGAACGGGGCTATACGTGCCACGCGCCTCAATATGAAGGACATGGCGTTCCTCCTGAAGAACTTGTACATACGGGGCCTGAAGACTGGTGGAAAAACGTCATGGACGGCTATGAATACTTAAAATCTGAAGGCTATGAGAGCATTGCTGCCTGCGGACTGTCGCTTGGCGGGGTTTTTTCGCTGAAATTGGGTTACACTGTACCCATAAAGGGAATTGTCCCAATGTGCGCGCCGATGCATATTAAGAGTGAAGAGGTCATGTACCAGGGCGTCCTTTCATATGCTCGCAATTACAAAAAATTCGAGGGGAAAACCCCGGAGCAGATTGAAGAGGAAATGAAGGAATTCGAGAAAACGCCAATGAACACGCTCAAGGCGTTGCAAGATTTAATTGCCGATGTACGGAACAATGTCGATATGATTTATTCACCGACATTCGTGGTGCAGGCCCGTCATGATCACATGATTAATACCGAGAGCGCCAATATCATTTACAACGAAGTGGAGACTGATGATAAACAGCTGAAATGGTATGAGGAATCAGGCCACGTCATCACGTTAGACAAAGAACGGGACCTCGTCCATCAGGATGTGTATGAATTTTTAGAGAAGCTCGATTGGTAATTAACAGGAGGTTGGATAATGGAAAAAGAAGCATTTATGGAAAAGCTTCTCTCGTTTATGAAGGAAGAGGCGTATAAGCCTCTGACCGTTCAGGAACTTGAGGAGATGTTAAATATTACGGAAGCCGAGGAGTTTAAAGAGCTCGTCAAAGCGTTAGTCGCCTTGGAAGAAAAAGGGCTTATCGTACGGACGAGAAGCGACCGCTACGGCATTCCTGAGAAGATGAATTTAATAAAAGGAAAGATATCAGCACATGCAAAAGGATTCGCCTTTTTGCTGCCTGAGGATACATCGTTAAGCGATGTGTTTATTCCGCCTAATGAGCTGAATACAGCAATGAACGGCGATATCGTCATGGTTCGGCTGAATTCACAGTCAAACGGCTCCAGACAGGAAGGAACCGTCATCCGCATTTTAGAAAGAGCGATTCAGCGGGTTGTCGGTACGTATACAGAAACAAGAAACTTCGGCTTTGTCATTCCGGACGACAAAAAAATCACGAGTGACATCTTTATCCCGAAAAATGGGAAAAACGGAGCTGCCGAGGGGCATAAGGTTGTTGTCAAGCTGACAAGCTATCCAGAAGGCCGCATGAACGCAGAGGGCGAGATTGAAACCATTCTCGGCCATAAAAATGATCCGGGCATTGATATTTTATCGGTCATTCATAAGCACGGTCTGCCGGGAGAATTTCCTGCCGACGCCATGGAACAGGCATCAAATACGCCTGACACCATTGACGAAAAAGATCTGAAAGACCGCCGTGATCTCCGTGACCAGGTGATTGTCACTATTGATGGAGCGGACGCAAAGGATTTGGATGATGCGGTTACCGTGACGAAGCTTGATGACGGAAGCTATAAGCTTGGCGTTCACATTGCTGATGTTAGTCATTACGTAACTGAAAACTCGCCGATTGACAAAGAAGCGGTTGAGAGAGGGACGAGTGTGTATTTAGTTGACCGTGTCATCCCGATGATTCCGCACAGACTGTCAAACGGCATCTGTTCCTTAAATCCAAAGGTTGACCGCCTGACCCTTTCTTGTGAAATGACAATAAACAGCCAGGGGCAGGTGACGGAGCACGAGATCTTCCAAAGTGTCATCAAAACAACGGAAAGAATGACGTATTCAGATGTGAATCAAATTCTTGTTGACGATGATGAAGAGCTGAAACAAAAATACGAGCCTCTTGTTCCAATGTTTAAAGACATGGAGCGCCTTGCTCAAATTCTGCGCGATAAGCGGATGAACCGCGGCGCCGTTGATTTTGATTTCAAAGAAGCAAAAGTGCTTGTCGATGACGAAGGAGCGGTTAAAGACGTTGTCATCAGAGAACGCTCTGTCGCGGAGAAACTGATTGAAGAATTTATGCTTGTGGCGAACGAAACGGTAGCGGAGCACTTCCATTGGATGAACGTACCGTTTATATACCGGATTCACGAAGAGCCGAACGCTGAAAAGCTGCAAAAGTTTTTAGAATTTGTGACGACATTTGGCTACGTGGTGAAAGGAACCTCGGGAGATATTCATCCGCGCGCGTTGCAAAGCATTTTGGACGCTGTGCGTGACAAACCTGAAGAAACAGTTGTATCTACTGTCATGCTCCGTTCGATGAAACAGGCGAAATACGACCCGCAAAGCTTAGGGCACTTCGGTCTGTCAACGGAATTCTATACACATTTCACATCGCCGATCCGCCGTTACCCGGACTTAATCGTCCACCGTCTGATCAGAACGTACTTAATCAACGGCAAAGTCGATGAAGCGACACAGGAAAAGTGGGGTGAACGCCTGCCGGATATCGCCGAACATACATCAACGATGGAGCGCCGCGCAGTTGACGCCGAGCGTGAAACGGATGATCTGAAAAAAGCGGAATTCATGATTGATAAAATCGGTGAAGAGTTTGACGGCATGATCAGCTCTGTGACAAACTTCGGGATGTTCGTCGAGCTGCCGAATACAATCGAAGGTCTCGTGCATGTCAGCTTTATGACAGATGACTACTACCGCTTTGACGAACAGCATTTTGCGATGATCGGCGAGCGGACAGGAAACGTCTTCCGCATTGGAGATGAAATCACGGTCAAGGTGGTCGATGTCAATAAAGACGAGCGCAATATTGATTTTGAAATCGTCGGCATGAAAGGCTCTCCGCGTCGTCCAAGGGAACTGGACAGCAGCCAGAGCAGAAAACGCGGAAAGCCTGCCAGAAAACGCGTCCAAAGCACCAATTCGCCCGTTTCTCCAGCTCCATCTGAGGAAAAAGGGGAATGGTTCACGAAGCCGAAAAAGAAAAAACGCGGCTTTCAAAACGCGCCGAAACAAAAACGGAAAAAGAAAAAATAACAGCTCAACAAGCAAATAGGGCCGCAGTGCTCTATTTGCTTTCTTTCGGAAACAGCTTTTCATTGTAGCGGTACGTGACATTTGATAAAATAGAGCGTATCGCAAAAGGTGGACAGTTTTTCCTTA
Source organism: Bacillus sp. 11C (assembly GCF_055486375.1). NCBI lineage: Bacteria > Bacillati > Bacillota > Bacilli > Caryophanales > Bacillaceae > Bacillus > Bacillus sp. 11C. Next base: position 270,037 of record NZ_JBUPVZ010000005.1, on the reverse strand, counting down.
GAGAGAGGAGGTTCTGGCATGCCAAAAGGGTCAGGAAAAGTATTATCTCAAAATAAGAAAGCCAATCACGATTATTTTATAGAAGAAACCTATGAAACAGGTATCGCGTTGCAAGGAACCGAAATCAAATCGATTCGCGCCGGCCGCGTAAACCTTAAGGATTCCTTCGCCAAAATCGAGCAAGGAGAAGTGTTTCTCCACAATATGCACGTCAGCCCGTATGAGCAGGGAAACCGTTTTAACCACGATCCGCTTCGGACGAGAAAGCTGTTAATGCACCGCAAGGAGATTAATAAGCTGATCGGGCTTACAAAGGAAAAAGGCTATTCTCTCGTTCCGCTGAAGCTGTATTTAAAAAACGGCTTTGCCAAAGTGCTTCTCGGCCTTGGAAAAGGGAAGAAGAACTATGACAAACGGGAAGACCTGAAGCGGAAGGACGCGAAGCGGGAAATCGAAAGAGCGTTCAGAGACAGTCAAAAAGGCTTCTAAAGGCATCGTGCTTGATTCAAAAATCAGGCTTGTGCTATACTGTGTACACGATCAGATCACAACGCTATTCATTTGAAGGATTTGACAATTGAAAAGAGCCGTGATCATGTTATAATAAGACTGTAGCCAGTTTGAGTGAGAGCTTGATTATTTTCTCCCGTATTTCCCTTATAACAAGGGGACGTTACGGATTCGACAGGGATGGATCGAGCTTGAGCTGCGAGCCGAGAGGCGATCTCGTAAACACGCACCTAAATATAACTGGCAAAACTAACAGTTTTAACCAAAACGTAGCATTAGCTGCCTAATAAGCGCAGCGAGCTCTTCCTGACATTGCCTATGTGTCTGTGAAGAGCACATCCAAGTAGGCTACGCTTGCGTTCCTGTCTGAGAACGTAAGAAGAGATGAACAGACTAGCTCTCGGAAGGCCCGCCCGCAGGCAAGAAGATGAGTGAAACCATAAATATGCAGGCTACGCTCGTAGACGCTTAAGTAATCGATGTTTCTGGACGTGGGTTCGACTCCCACCGTCTCCATACATAAGATTTATAAACAAAGGTCTAAGGAATAGGGATATTAAGTAAAGTATAACTTTGCTTAATATCCCTTTTTCTTTTTTAGAGGCTAAATATACTATGATAAATGTAATTTATAGCACTTTTAATATAAATAAAATGATAATATAAAATAAGACATATAATATGAGGAGGAAGATTGTGGCAGATCCAATCTCGATAAGAAATATAATTAATAATGTAGTATCAGGGGAAATACGTATACCTTCTTTTCAAAGGAGTTATGTTTGGACGTCTGAACAAGTTGCTTTTCTTTTAGATAGTATTTATAAAGGAATTCCCATTGGTAATATTTTTTTGTGGAAAACAAGTGAAAAATTAAAAATAGAAAAAGACTTTGGTAATTTCAGCTTACCTAACCCAGAAAAAGACTATCCGATTAAATATGTACTAGATGGTCAGCAACGGTTAACGTCTTTATTTAGTGTATTCCAAAATATTATTGAGCCAACAAAACAGAATCATAACTGGGTTGATATTTATTTTGATTATGTAGCTGATGAAAACATGCAAGAAAGTTTGTTTATACCGCTTTCGGGTGCTGAAGTAAATTTAAATCGTCATTTTCCAATGAATGCAATGTTTGACTCCGTAAAGTATAGAAAAGCTACAGAAGAAATACCTGCAGACTACATAGAGACAATTGATAGAGTACAAGAGAAGTTTAAAGAAGTTATGATACCAGTCCAAGAAATTGAGACTGAAGATAAAGGTAAAGTTGCAATAGTTTTTGAAAGGATCAATAGATCAGGAACAGAATTAGATACCTTTCAACTTCTGACAGCTTGGACTTGGAGTTCGGAATTTGATTTACAGGATGAAATAGAAAAGTTAGCCGATGAATTAAATGATTTTGGATTTGGGGACATTTCTGAAGATAAGGACCTATTGTTAAAATGTTGTAGCGGAGTGATCTTAGGAGAAGCTTCTCCTAAGTCGATTATGTCTTTAAATGGAGAAGAAGTCAGAAATAATTTTGAGAAAATTAAGAATGGCATTAAGGGTTCAATTGATTTTCTTCAAAGAGAGTTAAATATTGAGTCAATAGATGTAATGCCTTATACTTCAATGATTGTAAGCTTAACACGCTTTTTTGCAACTAATAAAAAAAATGGTATTCTATACACTGATAAGCAAAGAAGAGAGTTATTGCGTTGGTTTTGGCGCTCATGTTTTTCTCGTAGGTACACTAGTGGCGTAACTCAAAAACATAAACAAGATTTACAAGCAATGGATAAGTTGAAAGTGAACGAAGAGCATATAATCTCAGATTTTGAATGTAATATTAATACTAGTTTTTTTACTGAAAATCAATTTAATCTCGGTTCAATAAATACAAAGACATATATAATTGCATTAGCTAGTAAACTACCTTCCTCGTTTATTTCAGGTTCTAAAGTAGATTTGAAAAATGTGTTGAAAAATTCGAGCCGTAACGAATTTCATCATATATTTCCTAAAAATCACCTGAAAGGTTTAGGCAAAACTAATAAAGAAATTAATGTTTTGGCAAACCTTTGCTTTTTGAATAATACTGATAATCAAAAAATTAAAGATAAAGCACCTGTAGTTTATCAAGATCTTTTACCTAAAGATAGGATAAAAGAAATTTTAGAGTCGCATCTGTGCCCTTCTGATACTTTTAATTTAACATATGAGCAATTTATACATAAACGCAGTGAATTACTTAAACTACATGCATTAGAGTTAATAAAATAAAGTTACAACAGATTTATTCTACTACTCTTTTATGGGAATGGGATTCGACCTTCATACATACTGACAATAAAGCAGAACCTCTTAGGGGGTTCTGCTTTATTTTTTCTCCAAATCACAGACACCAAAAAGTGCGTACTTCCATTTCAATCCCAGCTGTTTCATACTGATTCCTGAGATATGTTTCACTAATCAGATTTTTGTCAATAAAGAAGAGGAATCAAAAACGGAGGGATTTGGTAATGAAGCTGAATGTACAAGGAAAAACCGCGCTGGTGACCGGTTCGACATAGGGGATTGGGAAAGCCATTACCTCTTCGTTAGCTGAAGAAGGCGTGGCTTTGATCATTGAAGCGGTCCTTCAGAGTACTTTGATATGAATAGTTCCGTTTTTTTGAAGTGAATATTATGAGTGGGGCAAGACTAACAAGCAGTATTTGCATAACATGATAAAAAAAGAAGGGCGTTTGGTTTTCATTGCCATCGAAGCGGCGATTATGCTGTCACAGGAAATGACCCATTACAGTGCGACAGGGCGATTTGGTCCGCAGTGTTCTTTTAAACCTTTCCCAATGGGAGAGGTTTTTTTATAAAACCTTTGTTTTCAGAAAAGTAAAACGATATAATATGTAATATATTGCATATTAATTGTCTGGAGGGTGTGCGTTGGCGACTCAAAAACAACGGATGTACGGTTTTTTTATGGTCATTGTCGGAGCTGCCTTTTGGGGATTGTCGGGAACGGCTGCCCAGCATTTGTTTGAAACAAGTGATGTGTCGGTGGAGTGGCTTGTCACCGTGCGTTTGCTTTTATCAGGTCTGCTTCTGCTGATCATCATATCGGCCGGTAACAACAGACGTGCGGTGTGGGCGATATGGAAGGATCCAAAATCGGCTATCAAGCTGATTGTTTTCGGGATTGCAGGCATGCTGGGCGTTCAGTATACATTTTTAGCTTCGATCGGAACCGGAAATGCTGCTGTGGCTACGCTGTTACAGTATTTGGCGCCCGTTTTGATTATGATGTTTTTGCTTGTGACACGGAAGAATTCCTTTCAGTTAGCGGATATTTGCGCGCTTGTGCTGGCTTTGGGAGGCACTTTTTTACTGCTGACCAATGGCAGCGTCAATCATTTAACCGTTTCGTCCTTGTCTATTATATGGGGGCTGCTTTCTGCCGCGGCTTTGGCCTTTTATACGCTGTACTCCAGCTCTCTTTTGAAAAACTGGGGATCTGCTCTCGTGATTGGCTGGGGAATGCTGATCGGAGGCATTGGCATGAGCTTTATCCATCCCCCATGGGACGTTAATGTACAGGGATGGACGATGTCTGCGAGCGTTTTAGTCGGTTTTATTGTTATATTCGGAACGCTGTTGGGTTTTTATATGTATTTGACCAGTTTGAAATATTTATTTCCGCAAGAAGCGAGCATGCTTGGGTGCACTGAGCCGGTTGCCGCAGTGGCATCTTCTATTCTGTGGCTCGGTGTGTCCTTCGGATTATACCAAGCGGCAGGGGCGGCGTGTATTTTGGTGATGATTTTTGTTTTATCGCAAAAAAAGAGTGCCGGCAAAACAGCGGCGTTAAAAAAACAAACCAATATTCAGAGGTGATGCTTTTATGCCAATTCCGTCAAATATCTCGAAGCCTGTCAGACAAACTGCTAAAACGATTGCATTGGAACAAATTCAAAAATGGATCGTAGAAGGCATTCTTGCTCCCGGAGAAAAAATCAACGACGACGAGTTAGCGAAAGCGCTTGGCGTCAGCAGAACGCCAGTCAGAGAAGCTCTGCAATTATTGGCGGTACAAGGTTTTGTTGAAATGTCACCGGGAAGAGAAACAAGAATCTCACAAATTGAAAAAAACGATGTTTTCAAGGTGTACCCGCCAATGGCGGCTCTGCAATCCACCGCTGCCGAACTGGCTATCGAAAACATTCAGTCATCGCACTTGGAGGAGATGGCTGCGATCAATCAGCAAATGAAGATGGCGATTGACCGAAATGAAATCTATGAAGCGCTTGGGCTTGATAAAGCGTTTCATGATGTCATGATTGATGCGGCCAATAATGAATATATCCGCAATTTCACATCTGTTCTTCATATGCATATTCTTCGGCTCGAATATCTTTTTTTCAAATCGCCGCAAAATTCGATTGAAGAACATGAACAAATGATTCAGGCGTGTAAAGAGAAGGATCGGAAAAAAGCGGCCGAGCTGACATACAGCAACTGGATCAAGCCGATTCAGGATATTGCGGATAAATTAAGGTAAAGCAGGCAGAGACGGTACGGTCTCTGCTTTTTTTCCGTTTTTGGGGCATACTATAGCAGATAAACGAGAAGAGTTCCGTACATTCATAGAAAAAGATTTTAAACTGCTGGGAACAATCAAAGAACCATGCCAAGCATCGTGAAGGATGTTTTTCGCATTCATGACATCGATTTCCTTTGAAAAAGGCAATCGGATCAGGCATCTCTTCAGGGTTTCCTGTGCTGATCGGCGCATTGGCGGATCACGGATTATGGTTTAACTGCAAGCATCGGGGGTTTTGTTATTAAGTTATATGAGGACGTTTTAAACAAGCTGAGAAATCCGCTTTGATGAAAAGGATGCCGGCGGACAACAAGTGCCGCATGTTCTTATTACCCGAAGATCAGCAAAGAGCTCTCCGCCTGTATTTCAGCTTGCGGACAGATTTTGAAAAGTAAGCTGTTTAAAAGGGTTAAATAATCTTTAATTCAAGATGTTTTACTTGAAAGTAATTTTCACTATCTCTATAATAAAGACTAAGAGATACAGAATAATCATAATGCATCTGTATGATAATAATTGATGTGTGATTTTTAAAAACGAAAGGGCTGGTCAATATGGCAAAAGTATTATATATCACTGCTCACCCGCATGATGAAGCAACTTCTTACAGTATGGCAACAGGTAAAGCATTTATTGAATCTTACAAAGAAGCGAATCCAAATGATGAAGTTGTACATATCGATTTGTACAAAGAAAACATCCCGCACATTGACGCGGATGTATTCAGCGGCTGGGGAAAGCTTCGTTCAGGCACAGGCTTTGAAGAGCTTTCTGAAAGTGAAAAAGCGAAAGTCGGCCGTCTGGGAGAGCTTAGCGATCAATTTGCATCTGCTGATAAGTACATATTCGTGACTCCTTTATGGAACTTCTCATTCCCGCCAGTGATGAAAGCGTATCTTGATTCTGTGGCGGTTGCAGGAAAATCATTCAAATACACTGAACAAGGTCCTATTGGCTTGTTAACCGATAAAAAAGCGATTCATATCCAAGCGCGCGGCGGCTACTATTCAGAAGGCCCTGCGGCTGAAATGGAAATGGGCCATCGCTATATCGGCATTATGATGAACTTCTTCGGCGTACCATCCTTCGATGGCATTTTCGTAGAGGGACATAATGCGGAGCCTGATAAAGCACAGCAAATCAAAGAAGATGCGATCGCGCGTGCGAAAGAAGCAGGAAAAACATTCTAATGAAAAAGCCTCCCCTGATAAAAGGGGGAGGCTTTTGTTTATTGCTCCAGCATAATGGTCCGTTTTTCATCGCTGCTTTTCATCGCGGCTTCAATGATGCGGATGACATCAATACCTTCTTCAGCAGTGACAGGCAGCGCGGCGCCTTCCCGTATGCTTTCCGCTATTTTGCGGTAATAGGTAAGGTAAGAGCCATTTACCGATGGAATGGTTTCTGTTTTTTTGTTCTCGCCATGAATGGTTGTCAGCTGTCCGTAAAAAGCGGGGTCATCCGCACCCCAGCTGTCATCCTCCGGTTTGCTTCCCGCTCTGAGTGCGTCTTCCTGTGCATCGATTCCGTATTTGATAAAGCTGGAATGCTGTCCGTGGATTTGATAACGGGGGCCGTTTGCCGGAACGATCGATCCTCCGTAAAGAATCGCTTGGAGTTTGCCGTAATCCATTATCAAATGAAAATAGTCAACGGCTCTGGCGTTTTCACGCTGGGTCATCACGTTTGCCGTAACAGCTTTCGGCATTCCGAACAAATGGAGGGTTTGGTCTATGATGTGAGAGCCGAGATCATACAGCGTACCAGTGGCAGCGCCTTCTTTTTCCCGCCACCGTGCTTGAACCTCAGGACTGTAGCGGTCATAGGAGACTTGATATGTATTGATATCTTCAAGGGATCCATCAGCGATCAGCTTTTTAATCGTTAAAAAGTCGTTATCCCAGCGTCGGTTATGATAGACACTTAACAATACGCCTTTTTCAACGGCAGCCTGCTTTAATTTTTCCCCTTCTTCAGCTGTCGCTGTCATCGGTTTTTCCATTACAACGTGTTTTCCGGCCTGAATGCATGCCATGGCATGCTCGTAATGAAGGCCGCTCGGGGTGGTGACAATGACAAGTTCAATGGCCGGGTCATTTGTCATTTCCTCAAGCTCATGTACAACTTCTGAATCCGGAAAATCCCGTTTCACTTCTTCTGTCCGCGATGTCATGACTTTACTGATGTGATACTCATCCAGAACAGCAAGCAGCGGCGCGTGAAAAACCGAACCAGACAGCCCGTACCCTAATACCCCAACCTTTATCGTATCCACTTTTCTTCTCTCCTTTAAAAGCGTTTTCATAAAAGGTATATACCCTCCCGATCAAATGGTAAAACCTAACTGATCATTTTTTTGCCCGCGTCAAGCTTAGACAACAGTTTGGACAATCAGTATAATGGGAATTAATATAAGAAACAGGGGTGTGCACATGGAGCATAACGAACATAAAACATTAAACCATAAAAGCTCAAAAGAAAAGGATCAAATCACAAACCGGCTGAAGCGGATAGAAGGCCAAGTCAGAGGTATTCAAAACATGGTGGAAAACGATAGGTATTGTGTAGATATTCTTGTGCAGATATCTGCTGTTCAAGCGGCAATGCAAAAGGTGGCTCTCCACTTGCTTGAGGACCATGCCCATCATTGTGTAGCGGATGCCATCAAAAGCGGAGACGGGGACCAAGCCATTTCTGAGCTATTGGACGTATTTAAAAAGTTCACAAAATCATAAAGTCTTTTTATATTGTAATACCCTACGGGGGTATGGTAGCATGAAAACAGAAAGAACAAACAGGAGGAATTCATATGGACCAAAAAACATTACAAGTTGAAGGTATGTCTTGCCAGCACTGCGTCAAAGCAGTAGAAACGAGCGTGGGAGAACTGGATGGGGTCAGTGCTGTGCATGTCAATCTGGAAGCGGGAAAAGTCGATATTTCGTTTGATGCTGACAAAGTATCAGTCAAAGACATTGCGGATGCGATAGAAGATCAGGGCTATGATGTAGCCGATTGATTCAAGGTATCGCGCCTTTATGAAGGCGCGGTATTTCTTTCATTTTTATATACCCCCCTGGTGTATATAAAGGAGTGAGTATGTTGAGTGAACAAAAGGAAATTGCGATGCAGGTATCTGGTATGACCTGTGCGGCATGTGCCTCCAGAATTGAAAAAGGCCTCAAGCGGATGCCGGGTGTCACGGATGCCAATGTCAATATGGCAACGGAAACCTCAAATGTCACCTACGATCCTGCTGAAACAGGAGCTGCAGCGATTCAGGAAAAAATTGAAAAGCTGGGCTATCACGTCATAACAGAAAAAGCTGAATTCGATATTGAAGGCATGACGTGTGCGGCTTGCGCCAATCGGATTGAAAAGCGGCTTAACAAAATAGAAGGCGTCACAAATGCTCCTGTAAACTTCGCATTAGAAACGGTTGCGGTCGAGTACAATCCAAAAGAAGCGTCTATCAGCGAGTTGAAAGAAGCGATAGATAAACTAGGATATAAGCTTAAGCTGAAAGGCGATGAACACCGGGATTCCGCAGCTTCTAAAAAGAAAGAAGAACGGAAGCAAACGGCGAGACTGATCTTTTCAGCGGTTCTATCATTTCCGCTACTTTGGGCGATGGTGAGCCATTTTACATTTACCTCGTTCATTTGGGTGCCGGATATATTCCTTAATCCGTGGATGCAATTTGCGCTGGCGACTCCAGTCCAGTTTCTGATCGGCTGGCCGTTTTATGTGGGTGCGTATAAGGCGCTCAGAAATAAAAGCGCCAATATGGATGTGTTGGTCGCGCTAGGAACGACGGCTGCTTATGCTTACAGCCTTTATATTACGATCCAAAGCCTCGGTTCCCATGGCCATACAGCCGGCCTTTACTATGAAACAAGCGCGATATTGCTGACGCTGATTTTGTTAGGGAAGCTGTTTGAAACAAAAGCAAAGGGCCGTTCTTCGGACGCCATTAAAAAGCTGATGAAGCTTCAAGCGAAAACAGCGATTGTCGTAAGAGACGGACAGGAGCAAATTATTCCGATAGACGAAGTGCTTGTCAATGACATTGTTTACGTCAAACCGGGCGAACGAATTCCTGTCGATGGAGAAGTGATTGAAGGCCGCTCGGCTGTAGATGAATCGATGATTACAGGAGAAAGCCTTCCAGTTGATAAAAATCCGGGTGACAGCGTGACAGGCGCAACCGTTAACTCAAACGGATTCCTGAAAATCAAAGCTGTCAACGTCGGAAAAGATACCGCGCTTTCTCATATCATTAAAATCGTCGAGGAAGCACAAGGGTCAAAAGCGCCGATCCAGCGTCTCGCTGATCAGATTTCCGGCATTTTTGTCCCCATTGTATTGGGGATTGCTGTTCTCACTTTCCTCATTTGGTATCTCTGGGCGGCTCCCGGCGATTTTGCCGAAGCGATCAGTAAGCTTATTGCGGTGCTCGTCATCGCCTGCCCTTGTGCGCTGGGCCTTGCCACTCCGACGAGCATTATGGCTGGATCTGGCCGCGCGGCTGAATTCGGGATTCTCTTTAAAGGCGGCGAACATTTAGAAAAAACACATCGTCTCGATACGATTGTTCTCGATAAAACCGGAACTGTGACAAACGGGAAGCCGCGATTGACAGATGCCATTCCATTTGGCCATTTTGAAGAAACAGAACTGCTTCAGTTTACGGCGGCAGCTGAAACGGGATCGGAGCATCCGCTCGGCGAAGCGATTGTTGCCGGCGTGAAAGGAAAAGGGCTTGAAATACCGAAGCTGAACAGCTTTGAAGCAAAGGTAGGCGCAGGCGTTTTGGCTAAAGCCGGAGGCAAAACCATTCTCGTTGGCACAAGAAAGTTAATGGAGAGCGAACAGATCGAACATGGGGATCTTCTTGCCCAAATGGAAGAACTTGAGGCAGAAGGGAAAACAGTAATGCTTGTCTCCATTGATGGTGAAGCCGCCGGGCTTGTAGCGGTTGCCGATACGATAAAAGACACGTCAAGGGCAGCAGTGGCCCGTCTGAAAGCGTTGGGCTTGGATGTCATCATGATGACAGGTGACAATCGCAGAACTGCAGAAGCCATCGCGAAGGAAGCGGGAATTACGAGTGTGATTGCGGAAGTCCTTCCTGAACAAAAGGCGGCAGAAATTTCCCGCTTGCAAAAAGAAGGGCGCCAGACGGCCATGGTAGGCGACGGAATTAACGATGCGCCGGCGCTAGCTACAGCCGATATTGGCATGGCGATTGGAACAGGCACGGACATTGCCATGGAAACAGCGGACATTACGCTTATACGCGGCGATTTGAACAGCATTGCCGACGCAATCCGCATGAGCAGATTAACAATGAACAACATTAAACAAAACTTATTCTGGGCGCTTGGCTATAACAGCCTCGGCATCCCGATCGCAGCGCTCGGATTTTTAGCGCCATGGATAGCGGGAGCAGCAATGGCATTCAGCTCCGTTTCCGTTGTTCTGAATGCGTTGCGTCTGCAGAAAGTAAAATAAATATGCCGGTTTTTCAGCTTATCGACAAACCCTCGCATTCGTTGTCAGGCCTGCGCGTTGGTGCTCAATGAAAGAATGGAACGGCAGTTAAATTCCAGACGTCCTGTCTAAAGGCCGCCGTCATCACATCCTGTGAAAGTCTGCTCCAATGCTCGTCCTTTCTAGATTTCAAGGGTGTTCAATCATGTTGTCAACAACCGAAAAACCGGCGATATGCCGGTTTTTGTTTATCATTGACACTTTCTTGGTAAAAGCCATATAATAAATGTAATCAACTATATGATTATATGCTCATATATATAATTTCGTTGCCGACACTCATTGATACGCTTTGAAGAGGGAACCCTAAATCGGAAGGTAAGGTGAGACTAGTGAAACAGGAATACATTCTGGACGGTTTGGATTGCAGCAATTGTGCCCAAAAAATTGAAAACGGAGTTAAAGGCATAAAAGGCATTGACGGATGCGCGGTAAATTTTGCGGCAAGCACCTTGACTGTCTCAGCCGGTGGGAAAGAAGAGCAATGGGTCGCCAATAAGGTGGAGAAAAAAGTAAAATCAATCGATCCGCATGTAACGGTTCGCCAAAAGCATAAAAAGAAATCAGCTGAAGACAACTATCGCAATCGAATGATCAATATGCTGATCAGAATGGCGGTTGCTGTCATTTTAGGAGCAGCGGCATATGTCGTTCATTCCGGAACAATCGAATTTTTCCTTTTCCTCGCTGCCTATTTGATCATCGGCGGTGATATTGTCATCCGGGCAATCAAAAACATCAGCCGCGGTCAGGTGTTTGATGAGCATTTCTTAATGGCCCTTGCCACAATCGGCGCTTTTCTGATTCAGCAATACCCTGAGGGCGTTGCCGTTATGCTGTTTTACCAAATCGGTGAGCTTTTTCAAGGAGCTGCGGTCAGCCGTTCCAGAAAATCAATCAGTGCGTTAATGGACATACGGCCTGATTACGCCAATGTCAAAACAGAGAACGGCATCGAACTGGTTTCTCCGGAGGACGTAAAGATTGGAGACATCATTGTGGTCAATCCCGGAGAAAGCATACCCCTTGACGGTAAGGTCGTACAGGGATCAGCGATGGTTGATACGTCTGCTTTGACAGGTGAGTCTGTTCCAAGAAAAGCTTCAGAAGGACAAGATGTGATGTCAGGCTTTATCAATCAAAACGGCGTTCTGCATATTGAAGTCACAAAGGGCTATCAGGAATCTGCAGTATCAAAAATATTAGATTTGGTTCAAAATGCGAGCAGCCGTAAAGCCCGGACAGAAAACTTTATCACGAAGTTTGCCAAGTATTATACACCTGCTGTCGTGATCATCGCGGTATTGCTGGCCTTTGTCCCGCCGCTGGTTATTCCCGGCGCCGCACTTTCCGATTGGGTGTACCGCGCGCTTATTTTCTTAGTGATTTCTTGTCCATGTGCGCTTGTTGTCTCTATACCGCTCGGTTTCTTCGGCGGAATCGGCGCAGCCTCTAAGGCAGGAGTGCTTGTGAAGGGAAGCAATTATTTAGAAGCCTTGAATCAAGTCAAATACGCGGTGTTTGATAAGACAGGAACATTAACAAAAGGCAGTTTTGAAGTGACAGAAATTAAACCCGCGGAAGGATTTACAAAGGAAAAATTACTTGAAGCGGCGGCATATGCTGAGCTTCATTCCCAGCACCCGATTGCCGAATCTGTGCGTAAAGCTTATGGGAAAATGCTCTCCTCTGACGCAATAGAGTCATATGAGGAAATATCCGGCCGCGGCATTTTTGCAAAAGTAAACGGAACAGAAATCCTTGCTGGGAATCAGAAGCTCATGGAAAGAGAACAGATTAAAGGCGTCCCGGATCAAAAAGCCGGAACAATCGTACACATTGCTGTTGATCAACATTATGCCGGAGCAATCATCATAGCGGATGAAGCAAAAGAAGACGCGGCACAGGCGATTGCTGATCTGAAGTCGCTTGGAATCAAACAGACAATTATGCTGACAGGTGATTCAAAACAAACGGGAGAAGCCGTCGGAAAACAGCTTGGCATCGACGAGGTATATGCGGAGCTGTTGCCGCAGGATAAAGTCGCGCGGGTTGAAGCATTAGAAGCCAAGCTTTCGCCAAATGAAAAACTCATTTTTGTCGGTGACGGCATCAATGATACGCCGGTGCTTGCGCGCGCGGATATCGGAGCAGCCATGGGCGGCCTTGGCTCAGACGCCGCGGTAGAAGCAGCAGACGTCGTGCTGATGACAGATCAGCCTTCAAAAATAGCCGAAGCGATTCGGATTGCCAAACGGACACGGCGAATCGTGTGGCAAAACATCGGCTTTGCTTTAGGCGTGAAAGCGATCTTTCTCATTCTTGGAGTATTCGGAATTGCAACCATGTGGGAAGCGGTTTTCTCAGATGTCGGCGTCACACTGCTCGCTGTGGCAAACGCCATGCGCGTTATGCGTCTCAAAAACAGGTAAATTGTCGGAGAGAATTCATTTTTTCGGGCTTTTCTTATCGGCGCTTGTCTTGTTAAAATAAAGAAGCGGGTCAATTGCGATCCGCTTCTTTTTTATAATTTTAAAACGATGAGGTGTCGGAGTGAAAAAGAAACAGCAGTCTTCTGCGAAATTCGCGGTCATCCTTACGGTTGTGGTTGTTGTCTTGTTAGCAGCCATTGTCATGATTAATAACAAAACGGAACAAGGCAATGAAGCGGTTTCTGGACAGCCGTCTATCAAAGGCCAGCCTGTGCTCGGCAAGGATGATGCACCGGTAACTGTAGTTGAATTCGGAGATTACAAATGTCCGTCTTGTAAAATGTTTAACAGTGACATCTTCCCAAAAATACAAAAAGACTTTATTGATAAGGGCGATGTGAAATTTTCATTCGTGAACGTCATGTTCCATGGAAAAGGTTCAAGGTTAGCGGCTCTTGCATCAGAAGAAGTATGGAAAGAAGATCCTGACTCTTTCTGGGCATTCCATGAAAAGCTGTTCGACAAACAGCCGGATACAGAACAGGAATGGGTGACCCCGGGCGTTCTCGGTGATGTTGCCAAAAGCACCACAAAGGTCAATCCTGAGACGCTCAAGGACAATCTTGATAAGGAAACATTTGCTTCCCAAGTGGAAAGAGATTCCGAACTTAATCAAAAAATGAACATAAAAGCAACCCCGACGATTTACGTCAATGATAAAGTGATCAAAAAATTTGCGGATTATGATGAAATCAAAGAAACGATAGAAAAAGAGCTGAAAGGGAAGTAAATCATATGAAAAATAGAATTGTATGTTTATATGCTTCTTGGGTTGTCGCTCTTACCGCTATGCTCGGCAGCCTGTATTTCAGTGAAATCAAAAAGTTCATTCCATGTGAACTGTGCTGGTACCAGCGTATCCTCATGTATCCGCTCGTCCTGATTTTAGGAATCGCCACCTTTCAAGGGGACACACGCGTGAAAAAATATGCGCTTCCGATGGCGATTATCGGGGCATTTATTTCGATCATGCATTACTTAGAGCAGAAAGTGCCGGGCTTTTCCGGCATTAAGCCGTGTGTAAGCGGCGTGCCGTGCTCAGGCCAATATATTAACTGGTTCGGTTTTATGACCATTCCATTTCTGGCCCTGATTGCTTTTATCCTGATTATTGTTTTTATGTGTCTGCTGAAAGGCGAAAAATCTGAATAACCAAAAAGCGTCCGCGTATGCCGGGCGTTTTTTCATCTGTAAATGACAGCTCAATAGCGTTTGGTGTACTCCCTCTAAATTTATCTTTTTTTATCGTGAAAATGTTATTGATTTTACGCTTGAGCGATTATAAAATCTAGAGGTCGTCAGAAAATTTAACAAACATAAAGGGAGTCATCAGAATGGCTTGGGAGCTGCTCAGTGTGATTGGCATCATTGCGTTTGCAGTCAGCGGCGCAATTGTTGCGATGGAAGAGGAATATGATATTTTAGGAGTTTATATATTAGGGATTGTCACAGCTTTTGGAGGAGGAGCGATCCGCAATTTGCTGATCGGTGTTCCGGTGTCGGCATTATGGGAGCAGGGCGCGTACTTTCAAATCGCCCTCCTCTCCATTACGATTGTGTTTCTGTTTCCGAAGCTGCTGCTGAGGCATTGGAACAAGTGGGGCAACTTATCAGATGCGATCGGTCTCGCGGCCTTCGCCATCCAAGGCGCACTGTATGCCGTCAAAATGGGTCATCCGCTTAGTGCCGTTATCGTGGCTGCGGTCCTGACGGGAAGCGGCGGCGGAATCATTCGCGATCTTCTTGCCGGACGCAAACCGCTTGTGCTGAAAGCGGAAATTTATGCGGTCTGGGCGGCTCTCGGCGGTTTAATCGTCGGCTTGGGCTGGCTGGGAAACTCATTTGGCTTGTACGTTCTGTTTTTCGTGCTCGTTGTTTGCCGCGTTTGTTCCTATATGTTTAATTGGAAGCTGCCAAACCGTTCTTTTCGCTTAGATAACTAACATCATAAAAAAACCGATTTCAATTTGAAATCGGTTTTTTTGCATATAAATAACCCAAACCTTGATTGATATTGGGTAAATGTGCTAAGATAAATTGTATTTGCTTATTTTTATCATATTTATAATATATATCCAATTTTATTTTACAGTATTTCATCTGAATTTGTCAACTATTTTCTGGAGGTGCCGTCCATGAATCAGCAGGATAAGGAATGGAAGGAAGAACAGTCAAGAATAGATGAGGTACTGCAGGAGCTCGGGCGAAAAGAGCGGTTTCTGGAAACGTCTGCAGGCGGGTTAAAGCATGATATTATCGGATTAAGAAAAAGCTTTTGGGAGGATGTTACGGTCAATCTTGATGATACCCATGAAGCGGTTGAAACGATGGCAAGCATTAAGCAGCAGGCGGAGCTGCTGTCTGATCGGGAACGAAATCATCGGCGTATGGATCAGCAGCTCAAACGAATTCATCAATTAAAAGCATCGCCTTATTTCGGCCGGATTGATTTTATTGAAAACGGAGAGGAACAGGCAGAGCGAATTTATATCGGTTTAGCTTCTTGCATGGATGAGAAGGAGGAACACTTTCTGATCTATGACTGGAGGGCGCCGATATCCAGTATGTACTACAATTATTCCCCAGGAAAAGCGGAGTACGAAGTGCCCGGCGAAACGATAGAAGGCCAAATGGTGCTGAAACGCCAGTTTATCATTAAAAACGGCGCTCTCAAGGCAATGTTTAATACTGATATGACGATCGGTGATGAAATGCTGCAAGAGGTCTTGAGCCATCAATCTGATACCCAAATGAAAAACATCGTGTCTACAATTCAGAAAGAACAAAATCAGATTATCCGTAATGAAAAAAGCAAATTTCTGATCGTGCAGGGAGCAGCTGGCAGCGGGAAAACATCGGCAGCACTCCAGCGCGTCGCTTATTTGTTATACAGGTACCGCGGCGTTATTGATGCCGGACAAATCGTTTTATTTTCTCCAAACTTTTTATTTAACAGCTATGTCTCCTCTGTTTTGCCTGAGTTAGGGGAAGAGAATATGGAACAGGCGACGTTTCAGGAATATATCGAGCACCGGCTTGGCCGCAAGTTCCTATGTGAAAGCCCCTTTGATCAGCTCGAATATTGCCTGAGCGAATCAAAGAAAGGCGGTTTTCCGTCAAGGCTTACGGCAATCACATGGAAGGCGAGCTTATCTTTTCAGGAATTCATTGATGAATACGTCAGCCGGCTGTCCTCCGAAGGGATGATCTTTAAAAATATCGTCTTCCGCGGACAAAAACTGATTACAAAGGAACAAATTCAATCCTATTTTTACTCATTGGATCAACACCAGTCCATTCCGAACCGGATGGAGCAAACGGCAAAGTGGCTGCTGAGTGAACTTAATACATTTGAGAAAAAGGAACGGCGTAAGGATTGGGTCGTTCAGGAAGCTGAGCTGCTCGACAAAGAGGATTACCTGGACGTGTACAAAAAACTCCAGGAAAGGAAACAGTTCAGTGAGAGCACGTTTAACGATTATCAAAGAGAGCAGCAACTGCTTGCCGCCATCATTGTGAAAAAGGCGTTCAATCCGCTCAAACAGGCGGTCAGGCTCTTTGCGTTTCTGGATGTCAAACAGCTGTATTTGCATTTGTTTTCCAGCTGGGGAGGGAAATTTCAGCATGCGGAGACGGCAGCGATAGGAGCGCTGACCCGATCGGCATTTGCGGAAAATAAATTGCTCTATGAGGATGCGGCGCCGTTTCTTTATATGCAGGATTTGATCGAAGGCAGAAAGAAAAATACGAAGATCAAACATCTTTTTATCGACGAAGCTCAGGACTATTCACCGTTTCAGATGGCTTACATGAGAAGCATTTTTCCGGCCGCCAGCATGACAGTGCTCGGTGATATCAATCAGTCCATCTACGCCCATACCATACATGGCGCAAAGTATATGGATGCGTGCTTTGAAGGTGAGCCGGCTGAATATATTCGTTTAAAGAGAACGTACAGATCGACAAGGCAGATTGTCGATCTAACAAAAGCGATGCTTCAGGACGGAGGGGACATTGAGCCTTTTAACAGAAACGGGGAAATGCCTCTCGTTTTCAAAACCGAAGGGCGTGAGGACCTTTGTCAAAAGCTCACGAAAGAAATGGAACGGCTCAAGAAGCAAGGGCATGAAACGATCGCCGTCATTTGCAAGACTGCCCAGGAATGCATACAGGCGCACGCTTACATAAGCGAATATATAGATATCCGGCTGATTCATAAAGAAAATCAAACATTTCAAAAGGGAGTTTGTGTCATTCCGGTTTATTTAGCGAAGGGAATTGAGTTTGACGCAGTCCTTGTCTATGATGCATCGGAAGAACATTATCAAACAGAGCACGACCGCAGGCTCTTATACACTGCCTGCACCCGGGCGATGCATATGCTGGCGGTGTTATATACAGGTAAGGCAAGTCCGTTTGTAACGGCCGTGCCGTCTCACTTATATCAGAATGCTGAGTGAAGAGAAGGGGAGCCTTCTCTTTTTAGCGTGCCGACAAACCCTCGCATTTGTTGTCAAGCGTGCGTATTGGTGCTCACTTGAAAAAAACTCAGCGGCTAAATGCTCGAGATCCTGCCCAAACGCCGCTGTCACCCCATCCTGCAGAAGTCTGCCCCAATGTACGTCCTTCCTAGAATTCAAGGGTTAAAGATGACAAAACCCTAAAGCTACGTTTATTTGTGTAGAGAAGGACGTCCTTCTCTTTTTCTATTTAAATGAAAGAAACAAAGCGGTTTTATCATTAGGAATCTTAATAGTTATCATCATGTAAATATATTTTACTTAAACCTAGTATTCCGGTAAAGTTCAATTAGATGCAATTTTCGATCAGTTTATAACTTTGTGAGGTGGATACGTTGCAACTTCAGGTAATGAACAGTCCGTTTAATCAGGAGCAGGCAGAGCTCCTTAACCGTCTTCTGCCAACTTTGACCGAATCTCAGAAAATCTGGCTGAGCGGATATTTATCCGCGCAATCCGTTCCCGCCCAAGAAACCGCGGGGGCCCCTGCGGCTATTGTGTCTGAAGAAGCGGCGGCACCGGCCGTTTCAAAAGAAGTGACCGTTCTTTATGGTTCACAGACGGGAAACGCACAGGGGCTTGCAGAAAATGCCGGCAAGCAGCTTGAGGAGCGCGGTTTTCAAGTCACTGTCTCATCCATGAGCGATTTTAAGCCGAATCAGCTGAAGAAAATCAACAATCTTTTGATCGTCGTCAGCACGCATGGTGAAGGCGAGCCGCCTGATAACGCGCTGTCGTTTCATGAATTTTTGCATGGAAGACGGGCGCCTAAGCTTGAAGACCTTCGTTTTTCAGTTTTGGCGCTTGGTGACAGCTCGTACGAATTTTTCTGCCAGACAGGGAAGGAATTTGATCAGCGCTTAGAAGAAATCGGCGGCAAACGAATTTCTCCGCGCGTTGATTGCGATCTTGACTATGATGAGCCGGCAGCTGAATGGCTTGAGGGTGTATTTGAGGGCTTAAGTGAAGCCGGGGGCGGAAGCGCCGCACCTGCGCAAGGAGCAGCTTCGCCTCAAATCGGTGAGTCTTCTTACTCCAGAACAAACCCGTTTCGGGCTGAAGTGTTAGAAAATTTAAATTTGAACGGCCGAGGATCAAATAAAGAAACACGCCATGTCGAGCTGTCTCTGGAAGGATCTGGCCTGACTTATGAGCCTGGTGACAGCCTCGGCGTCTATCCGGAAAACGATCCGGAGCTTGTTGAGCTGCTGCTTAAGGAAATGAATTGGGACCCCGAAGAAATTGTGACCCTTAATAAGCAAGGTGATGTACGCCCGCTTAAAGAAGCGCTGATTTCTCACTATGAAATCACTGTTCTCACAAAACCGCTTCTTGAACAGGCTGCCCAGCTGTCAGGGAGCGATGAGCTTAGAGAGCTTTTAGCCCCGGGAAATGAGGGGAACGTAAAAGCATATCTTGAAGGACGCGATTTGCTTGATCTCGTTCGTGATTATGGCCCGTTCAGCGTATCGGCGCAGGAGTTTGTTTCGATTCTGCGAAAAATGCCGGCCCGACTCTATTCAATCGCGAGCAGTTTATCCGCTAATCCGGATGAAGTACATGTAACGATCGGCGCAGTCCGCTACGATGCGCACGGCCGTGAACGAAAGGGCGTCTGCTCGATTTTATGCGCGGAGCGTCTGCAACCGGGAGACACACTGCCTGTTTATGTCCAGCATAATCAAAACTTTAAGCTTCCGAAAGATCCTGAAACACCGATTATCATGGTCGGCCCTGGGACAGGCGTCGCGCCGTTCCGTTCCTTTATGCAGGAGCGTGAGGAGACGGGAGTGGAAGGCAAAGCATGGATGTTTTTTGGCGATCAGCATTTTGTCACGGATTTCCTTTATCAGACAGAGTGGCAGAATTGGATCAAAGACGGTGTGCTGACAAAAATGGATGTGGCGTTCTCACGTGATACGGAAGAAAAAGTATATGTGCAGCACCGCATGCTTGAACAGAGTGCAGAATTGTTCGAATGGCTTCAAGAAGGCGCGGCTGTTTACATTTGCGGTGATGAAAAACACATGGCGCATGACGTCCATCACACATTACTTGACATTATCGAGAAAGAAGGCAATATGAGCCGCGAAGAAGCAGAAGCTTATCTTGCCGATATGCAGCAGCAAAAACGCTATCAGCGTGATGTATACTGATTTGACTTGAAAGGAGTTTTTCAACATGGTGACCAAAATCTTAAAAGCACCGGACGGCTCTCCAAGTGATGTTGAACGCATTAAAGAAGAAAGTGATTATTTGCGCGGCACACTGAAAGAAGTGATGCTGGACCGGATCAGTGCCGGAATTCCGGATGATGACAACCGCCTGATGAAACACCACGGCAGTTATTTGCAGGATGACCGTGACCTCCGCAATGAACGCCAAAAGCAAAAACTTGAACCGGCCTATCAGTTCATGCTGCGCGTACGTATGCCAGGAGGCGTCTCAACACCTGAACAATGGCTTGTCATGGATGACCTTTCCCAGAAATACGGGAACGGCACATTAAAACTGACGACACGTGAAACATTCCAAATGCACGGAATTCTGAAATGGAACATGAAGAAAACCATTCAGACGATCCACTCAGCTCTTTTGGATACGATCGCAGCCTGCGGAGACGTAAACCGCAACGTGATGTGCGCATCGAACCCTTATCAGTCTGAAATCCACTCAGAGGTATACGAGTGGTCTAAAAAATTAAGTGACGATCTGCTGCCGCGGACGAGAGCTTATCATGAAATCTGGCTTGATGAGGAAAAAGTGGCCGGCACGCCTGAGGAAGAAGTCGAGCCAATGTACGGCCCGCTCTATCTGCCGCGGAAATTTAAAATCGGTATTGCCGTCCCGCCATCTAATGATATAGACGTCTTTTCACAAGATCTCGGATTCATTGCGATTGTCGAAGATGGCGAACTGATCGGTTTTAACGTGGCAATCGGCGGCGGTATGGGAATGACGCATGGCGACACAGCGACATATCCGCAATTAGCCAAGGTGATCGGGTTCTGCCGTCCTGAGCAAATGTATGACGTTGCTGAAAAAACGATTACGATTCAGCGTGATTACGGAAACCGTTCTGTCCGCAAAAATGCGCGGTTCAAATACACCGTTGACCGCCTCGGTTTAGAAACTGTAAAAGAAGAATTGGAAAACCGTCTCGGCTGGAGCTTGGAAGAAGCAAAGGCGTATCATTTCGATCATAACGGCGACCGCTACGGCTGGGTGGAAGGCATTGAGGATAAATGGCATTTTACGCTGTTTGTCGAAGGCGGCCGTGTGACGGATTACGATCATTATAAACTGATGACAGGCTTGCGGGAAATCGCCAAAGTTCATACAGGCGAGTTCCGTCTGACATCCAATCAGAACTTGATTATTGCGAACGTTTCAAGCGACAAAAAAGATGAAATCAGTGCATTAATTGAGCAATACGGATTAACTGACGGCAAGCACCATTCAGCGCTCCGCCGCAGCTCTATGGCGTGTGTGTCGCTTCCGACCTGCGGATTGGCAATGGCTGAAGCAGAGCGTTATTTGCCGACCCTTTTAAATAAGGTTGAAAAGATCATTGACGAAAACGGCCTTCGTGATCAGGAAATCACCATTCGCATGACCGGGTGCCCGAACGGCTGTGCACGCCATGCACTCGGTGAGATTGGATTTATCGGAAAGGCGCCGGGCAAATATAATATGTATCTTGGTGCTGCATTTGATGGTAGCCGTTTAAGCAAAATGTACCGTGAAAACATCGGTGAAGAAGACATTTTAAGCGAGCTGCGCGTACTTCTTTCACGTTATGCGAAAGAACGCGAGGAAGGCGAGCACTTCGGTGACTTTGTCATTCGCGCAGGCATCATTAAAGCAACAACTGACGGCACGAATTTTCATAACTGATAAAGAAAGACGAGAGGCAGGGGTAGCTCCCTGTCTCTTTTTGCCTGAAATTTGCCCTGCTACAAAAAAAATTCACTATGAGCGTATCGTGAGAAATAATACCCTAAAAAGGGTATTATAAAAGAAGACAAGTGTGGAGGAAACTCGTGCCAACATCACATATCGGATGCAATGCCGTCCCAGCCTCAGCCTCTTTTAGACAAGCAGATCCATCGACTATCTCAGACGAAGGAGGTCATGTATTTGGACATATTTTTAGTTGTTCTCGTTTTATTAACGATTATTGCGATATCCAATATCGTGAACCGGTTTATTCCGTTTATTCCCGTGCCTCTGATTCAGGTGGCGCTTGGGATTCTTGCGGCCTCATTTCCACAGGGGCTTCATTTTGAATTAAACACCGAATTGTTTTTTGTTCTGTTTATCGCGCCTCTTCTATTTAATGATGGGAAGAGAACGCCGCGGGCGGAGCTTTGGAATTTACGCGCTCCGATTTTATTGCTCGCACTCGGCCTTGTATTTGCGACTGTGATTGTAGGTGGATACACGATTCACTGGATGATTCCTGCTATTCCGCTGGCAGCGGCTTTTGGACTTGCGGCCATTCTTTCACCGACTGATGTCGTCGCTGTCAGCGCATTATCAGGAAGAGTGAAAATGCCAAAAGGCATTCTTCGCCTGCTTGAAGGGGAGGGGCTGATGAATGACGCATCAGGTCTGGTGGCCTTTAAGTTTGCGATTGCGGCAGCAGTGACCGGTGCATTTTCATTAGCACAAGCGGCTGTCAGCTTTGTCTTTATTTCTCTTGGAGGCTTGCTGTGCGGGGTTGTCATTTCGTTCTTCATTATTCGATTCCGCCTCTTCCTGCGCCGTCTTGGCATGCAGGATGTCACAATGCATATGCTGATTCAAATTCTGACGCCGTTTGTGATTTATTTGGCAGCGGAAGAAATCGCCGTTTCCGGCATTTTAGCCGTTGTGGCGGGTGGAATCACCCATGCGGTTGAACAGGATCGTCTGGAATCAACGATGGCCAAACTGCAAATCGTCTCCTCGAGTACATGGAACATTATTTTATTTATTTTGAACGGTCTGGTCTTCGTTATTCTCGGAGCACAGATTCCGGACGTCATTTCCGTTATCTTTAATGACACCGCAGTTAGCAACATGAAGGTAATCAGTTATATCCTTGTGATCACATTTACGCTAATGCTCCTCAGATTTCTATGGGTGCTGTTCTTCTGGAACGGAAAATGGTTCTTTAATAAGGACCAGAACATTTATAAACCGGGTCTTCGTTCGACGCTGTTACTTTCGATTTCCGGTGTGCGCGGAGCTGTAACGCTTGCGGGCTCTTTCTCCATTCCGTATTTTCTGGAGGATGGCACACCGTTTCCGGAAAGAAATCTAATTCTCTTTTTGGCAGCCGGCGTCATTTTATGCACACTTGTCATTGCCGCCGTTGTGCTTCCCCTTCTGACTGAAAAGGAAGAAGAAGACGAAAAAAGAAATAAAAAGCTGCTGACGGCGAGACGCAAATTGATTAAAACAGCTCTCCAAACGATTAAAGAGGACATGAACGATACAAACAAAACAGCCTCTCTTGCGGTGATAGGCGAATACAACGAAAAGATGAAAAACCTTCGTTTTCAGCAATATACTTCATCTAATCGTATCAAAAAACAAGAGCGAAAAGTCCGGGCGCAAGCCATTATCGCTGAGCATGAGGCATTGATGAAAATGCTGGAACGGGGAGACATCCCGGAAGAAACAGTAAACGTACTGCAAGAACGGTTTAATGAATTAGAAATTTTGTATGGCAACCCATTTAAAGTCGGATTATCAAAAACAAGGCTCAAGCGGCTGATGTATTGGATTTTCTTCGATGAACATAAAAAGCCGGAGCTGCCGATTTTAAATGAAGCGGGATTGATACAGGCAACGAGAGTGAAAACGGCAAAAGCAGCAATTGAATATCTGGAAAAACATAAGACGGAAGAACATAAAGAAGTGTTTTTATCTGTCATTACGTTTTATAAACAGTTAATTTTCAGGCTGGAACACAGTCATCATGAGCTGAAATCAAGCGCCCAATTTGAAACTCAGAAGCTGGAAGTGAAGCTGAAGGCTGTGCAGGCGATCAGAAATGAAATTCAAACGCTCTTCGAAAAGCGAGAAATTTCTCGGGACATCTCCCATGAACTTCGCCAATACATTAATGATGTGGAAGCCGCCATGCTTGAAGGCGGCGAATAGATGCAGCAAAAAAGCTGGCGTTAGAGCGCCAGCTTTTTTCTATATTAGGGACGATGGAATTCGACAGTGCTGCCATCCCGGTCGAACCAGCCTCTGAAGGCCCAGTTGATCCAGCCGCCATCACCTTTGTTTGTAAAGGTTCCGTCTTCAAATACCCAAATGCCGTACGTAATGCCGTCGTAAACGGCTGAGCCGTAAAATTGCACACCGTTTAAGTGATCTTCATATTCCTGGCTTAAATTAAATACCATGACGTTGTATTTTTGGCCGGACGCGTAGAAGGAAGACTCCATGAGGTTTTTCACAAATCCATCTCGGTTCTGTGCGGATTTAATGGCATCGGCGATTTGGTTGGCAATTCCAAGTACATCCAGGTTGACGTTTAAACCTACCTCAGCGGCAGATGTTCCGGCTGTTGTTGCCTGGGAAATCTGCGCACCGGGATTTTCTTCAGCCGAAGCAAAGGACAAAGGGGCAATGGTCAAAGCGGCACCTAACGCAAGTGTCATCGGGATACGCATACGTTTCAATTTGGTTCCTCCTTTGTTTTGATTTGGTGACACTAATCGCATACCCTGCTTATTCCATTTATAATCTCAATATTGTTAAAATAGGAAAATAATAGTGTCACGCTTTGCCCTGCTGTGAAAAAAGAAGCAAAAAGCGGCTCTTAAGCGTATTATTGGTATCGCCTAAGAGGAGTGTGAGATAATATAGACGCTTACATTTCAGTGAAAGGGTGGATGTTCAAGTGCCAACAAGTTTAAAAGATACTGTAAAACTACATAACGGAGTTGAAATGCCTTGGTTCGGTCTTGGTGTTTTTAAAGTAGAAAACGGAAGTGAAGCGACTGAATCTGTGAAAGCTGCCATTAAAAACGGCTATCGCAGCATTGATACAGCAGCAATCTACAAAAATGAAGAAGGCGTTGGCATCGGGATTGAAGAATCCGGTGTGGCAAGAGAAGAGCTCTTCATTACCTCCAAAGTATGGAATGAAGATCAAGGCTACGAAACAACCCTTGCTGCCTTTGAAAAAAGCTTGGAAAGACTTCAGCTTGATTACTTAGATTTATATTTGATCCACTGGCCTGGCAAGGATAAATATAAAGATACATGGCGCGCGCTTGAAAAGCTGTACAAAGACGGCAAAATCCGCGCAATCGGCGTCAGCAACTTCCAAGTTCATCATTTAGAAGAGCTGTTGAAAGATGCTGAAATCAAACCGATGATCAACCAAGTGGAATATCACCCTCGTTTGACGCAAAAAGAATTAAGAGACTATTGTAAAAAACAAGGCATCCAGCTGGAAGCATGGTCTCCCCTCATGCAGGGACAGCTGCTGGATAACGAAGTGCTCGCACAGATTGCTGAAAAACACAATAAATCTGTGGCTCAAGTGATTTTGCGCTGGGATCTGCAGAATGAGGTTGTCACGATTCCAAAATCCATTAAAGAACACCGTATCATCGAAAACGCTGATATTTTTGATTTCGAATTGTCTCAAGAAGACATGGACAAAATTGACGCGTTAAACAAAGATGAGCGCGTCGGTCCAAATCCTGATGAGCTTCTGTTTTAATAAAAAACTCCCCGTGACGGGGAGTTTTTTAGTGTGGTTTTTTCTGTTGAATGAAAAACAGCATCAAAAAGGAAATGACAACAATACAGACGACCCAGGCCCAGGCAAGGGTGTTGTTCCCGGAATCCAATGCGACATAAATGGCCGTCGGCAGTGTTTGCGTAACACTGGGAATGTTTCCTGCAAACATCAGTGTTGCGCCGAATTCTCCGAGCGCCCGTGCAAGGCTGAGGATGCTTCCGGTCAGCAATGAAGGATAGGCGAGCGGGATGGAAATATGGATAAACACCTTCCATCTGCTGGCGCCGTCTACCATTGCAGCCCCCTGTATATCGGGATCAATGTCACCAAATCCAGTTTTGGCGGATTGATACATAAGCGGAAAGGCCACGACAGCCGAGGCGATCACAGCGGCCCACCAGGTGAAAATGACAGGCTGATGAAAGATCCACTCGATGGCTTGTCCGATGAAACTGTGCTTTCCGAAAATGACGATCAAGATAAAACCGACAACAGTGGGCGGAAGAACGAGCGGAAGCATAAAACATGTTTCGAGCGCCGTTTTTCCGAAAAATGATGCTCGCGACATCCGTGCTCCAGCCAGTGTTCCGAGAATAATGACAACAATTCCGGCAACTGCCGCCACCTGAAAGGAAAGCACAACAGGTGTAAAAAACGCTGAAACGCTTATACTACTCGGCAGTAAAACCATATTTTTCAAATACTTTCATTGCTTCATCAGATTGCAGGTAATCGTAAAATTCCTTCGCTTCCTTACGGTGTTTTGTATCGTTTACAATTCCTAATGGATAGACAATCGGGCTGTGTGTATTTGCTTTTGCCTCGTCAATGATTTTGACCTTTTTCGAGATCAGAGCATCAGTTTTATAAACAACGCCTGCGTCCACATTGCCTGTTTCTACATAAGAAAGGACTTGGCGAACGTCTTTTCCGTAAACGATCTTATCCTTCACATTGTCCCATAGAGAAAGCTTTGTCAGTGATTCTTTCCCGTAAGCTCCCGCCGGCACGGATTCCGGCGTTCCGAGGGCGATTTTTTCTGAATCCGCCAGATTGCTGAAGCTTGTCACAGGTGAATCGCCGTTTTTCGGCACGGCCAACACGATTTCATTGCCGACTAAATCGGTGCTGTCTTTTTTGGCGATATCCCCATCATCTACCAGCTTTTGAAATTTATCCTCAGCAGCTGAGAAGAAAAGATCTGCCCCCGCTCCTTGAGAAATCTGTTTTTGCAAGGCGCCGGATGAGCCATAGTTATCTTGGATTTTAATGTTTTGATGTTCTTTTTCATAGTTTTGTTGGATTTCCTCAAGCGCATCCTGTGCACTGGCGGCAGCTGAGATGGTTAACGTTACATTTTTCTCGCTATCCGATGAAGACTGGTTTGCGGAGCAGCCTGCTGTAAGCAGAATAGCGGTTAAGGCTGCTGTTAACATGGAATACTTTTTAAACATGATTGCACCCCTTATAATTAGTTATATCTAATTATAACTGATTATGTTTGGCTTATGTGGGTTTTTTTACATTCGACGAAAAGGTATAATAAAATAGGAGAGTGATGATGATGAATGAAACCTCTTCCTATACGATAGAAGAAGTTGCAGGTCTGCTGAAGGTATCAAAGCTGACCGTTTATGATTTGATTAAAAAAGGCGTGCTGCCTGCTTACCGTGTCGGAAGGCAGATGCGTGTGGATGAAGAAGATTTAAAGCAATATAAGATGAATATGAGAATGTCGCAGCCCATTTCTGCTGCCGAAGAGCCGAATCAGATGCAGGAGGCTGAGCCGGACTGCAGAAAAAATGTCATGATCAGCGGACAGGACATTTCGATGGATCTGCTCAGCAAGCATTTGGAGAATGTGATTCAGGAGACGCCGCTCCGTAAATACAAAGGAAGCTTAAACAGCTTGATTGATATGTATCAAGGCAAGTGTGACATTGTCAGCTTGCATTTGTATGATGCGGAAACCAGCCAGTATAATGCGCCTTATGTAAAACGGATTTTGTCAGGTGAACCGTTTTGTCTGATCAATGTCGTTCTCCGCAAAGCCGGACTGTATGTTCAAAAAGGGAATCCGAAAAACATTCAAGGCTGGGATGACTTAAGAAGGGCAGATATCCGGATCATCAACAGAGAAAAGGGTTCTGGCGCAAGAGTGCTGCTTGATGAACAGCTTGGCTTGCTCGGTGTGAAACCGGCTGATGTAAAAGGATACGGCGATATCGTGACCGATCATTACGCTGTCGCTTCACAAGTCTCAAGCGGACAGGCTGACGCGGGAATCGGGGCGCAGCACGCGGCACATATGGGCAGTGTTGATTTTATCCCGCTCATCGACGAACAATATGATATCGTCGTTTTGAAAAAACATGAGCAGCTGCTGAAGGCCGTGAAAGACATCTTGAATGCTGAGGAATACAAGGCGAATCTGTCTCATTTGAACGGCTATCAAACAAAACTCACCGGCAAAGTGATGTTGGAAACGTAAAAAATCCCTCAAAGAGGGATTTTTTATTGAGTAAACCTGAGCAGGTCTCCGTTTAAAATTTTATCAGAGAGAGACAGCTCTTCGGTTGCTTTTTCTTTATATGGGAGGCACGCATCCTGATCTTCCAGCACGTCCCCTGTTTTTTGGCTGTAGCACGTGTTTTTCGTGTAGACATAGTCGTTCGTAATAAAACTGCCGTTTCGCAGCACGGTGAATGGTGTGCGGTCGTTTGACAGTAAATCATTTCCAAATTGGATATCGCCTTTTGTCTCAATGCCGAGCAGATGCATCAGTGTCGGCTTGACGTCGACCTGCCCTCCGGCATCAGGGATGGTTTCCGGCTTTTGATCTGTGATTCCCGGAATATGTATGATAAACGGCACTCGCTGGAGCTGAACGTTGTCATACGGCGTGATTTCATCTTTTCCTAAAAACTCGGCCATCGCCTCGTTATGGGCTTCAGAAATGCCATAATGATCTCCCATGAATACAATCATCGAATTTTCGTATAAGCCTTCGTCCTTCAGCTTTTTGATAAAACGCTTCAATGCCTCATCTTCATAGCGCACCGTAGTCACATAGCGATTTAACAGACCGCTGCTTGAATCGTATTCATCAATCAGCTGATCCTTTTCATCAATTTCAAACGGAAAATGGTTCGTTAACGTGATGAAATTGCTGTAAAACGGCTGCGGCAGGCTATTGAGCTTGCCGGCGGACTGCTCTAAAAATTCCTTATCCTTTAGGCCCCAGCTTGTCGATGTCCCGGGAGTGACGTGGAAATCATCAACATCAAAAAAGCGGTCAATCCCAAATGTATTGTACATCACATCTCGGTTCCAAAATGTTTTATGGTTGGCGTGAAAGACGGCTGAATAATAATCATGTTGTTTCAGCGATTTGTACATCGTATGAAATTGATGATCGCTTTTCGTAAAAAAGACGGCCCCGCTAAGGGAAGGATACAGTGAGTTGGCGACGATGAATTCTGAGTCAGATGTTTTGCCTTGTTCTGTTTGCTGATAGAAATGATCGAAAGAATAGCTTTTTTTGATGAAATCATTCATAAACGGGGTGATTTCTTTTCCATTTACCTTTTCATTCAGAACAAAGCTTTGGGTCGATTCAAGCGTTACAAAGATGACGTTGCGCCCCTTTGCCAGCCCGAACTTGCTTTGATCAGGCTTGCTGTAATCAGCCTCTGTATAGTTTTTAATCGCAGTCATGCTGTCTTCATCGGCAAATGCCTTCGCGCTTATATTCACAGTCTGAGAAATCGTATCGTATATATGGAACTGAAACAGACCGATGCTTTTGACGAGCATTTCCCGGTCAAAGGAATGTGCCAAAAGCTTCGGCTGCTGTACTTCTGCAAGTGCCAGAGTACATAGAATCATGCCGCAGGAAGCTGCATAGTACCGTTTAATCGTACGGGGGGCGGCTTTTGTCTGCGGGTTCTTCTCTTTACGGGCAATCAGCAGCAGACAAACCAAATCCGCAAACAGGGCGATAAACAGAGGGTTGAACAGTTCTTTTACACTGCTGCCCATATCGCTCATGTTACTGGCCTGAAACAAAACCGGAATGGTAATAAAATCGATATAAAAGCCGTAAAAAATCGTATTGGAGATCAAGATGACAGTCAGAACCAAATTGGCAATCAGCAAAAAAACCCGCTGCTTGTTATCTTTTAGAAACAGGCCAATCCCGAATAAAGGAAGGATAAAGCTGAGCGGATTGATCAGCAGTATCAGCTCCTCCGACAGAGAATCAATCTGCAAATCAAACCCGATTTTATAGATTACATACGTTTTGATCCACATGAATACGATCGAAATACATAAAACCCGCTGATTGTGAAAAAGGGTTCCTTTCATTAATATGACTCCTCACGTTTTCTTGATCATCTGCATGAAATGCTTCTTATGTAAAACCTACTAAAAATAGCCCGTTCAGACAAGTGTCAGCACTCACGTTTAAAACATGCGTCCATGAAACAGCATATAAAAGTAGTAACATGATGCAATTGTCAGGCCGGCTAACACAAGCTGCTCAGAAAAACTGCCTGTCTTCATATAAAATGGGAGCCTTACGCGAATCGTTGAAGGGAATAATAATTTAATTCCATTCACCGTCCAAGCGTCAAGAATCAAGTGACTCGCCATTCCGATCATCAGTCCGGTTGATATGTTTTTATCTGGAATATATGTGGCTGTGATAAAAAACATGATGAGCAGAAACAGCAGGCTGTGCGTAAACGTCCGATGGCCAAAAACGGAGCTGACGACTTTCGATAGGATAGGAAATCTTCTCCCGATTTTGCTTTGCGTGTGGCAGATATCGGGAATCAATGCCCCAACCGCGCCGGACGCTGTCATAAGCACAGGATCAAATCCATAATAATAAGCCGCTGCCGTACAAGAAGCGATGCCTCCCATGATGTGTGTTTTTCCTGTCATTTCTCGCTTCTCCTTTTATCTTTTGCAAAAATGTCTGAATTACAAATATATCAAGAGAATGTATGTTTGATCAACAGGACTTTGGACGATAAAAAATTTTTCGCATAATTTTTCAAGGAAAAAGGCATCTTAATCGTGTACCTATTTTCTAAAAGAGGTGATACGAATGGATTTCTTTAATAAAGATAAAGGAAAACGTTCTGAAAAAGAAAAAAACGTAATCCAGGGAGCTCTTGAAGATGCCGGTTCAGCTCTAAAAGATGATCCGCTTCAAGAAGCTGTGCAAAAAAAGAAAAACAATCGATAACCCATGCGGATAGGGCTTGGCTCTATCCGTATTTCCATCTGTTCCCTTTGACAGATCATCCTTTCTTTGATAACCTTCTGGGAGTAACTGAATTATTAAATCCTCACTCTTTCTCAGTGAGGTAGAGGTTGCGCGGATGATGAGTAGCACATGCCAGGCTGACAGGGGCTGTTTAACATGTGTAAAAGGCATCAGCGCCGAAGTGTGGAGAAAGCCGATCCTTCTCTATGCTGGGACTGTATCTGAATAAGTGCAGGACTGCCGCGTGCTTTTTCGCGGAGGGCTATCCGGAGATCAAGGGTGTGTGTTTCTTTAAGCATGGACTTTTGTTCAGGCTTTTTTGCGTTTACATGATCTCGGGGTCTGGTCCGTACAAAGAATCATGGAGGTACTGGAATGGAACAGACGAAAAAATGGGGTTTTTGGTTATTAACGGCGTTTGTCGTTGGAAATATGGTAGGATCGGGAATTTTCTCCTTGCCAAGCTCGCTTGCTTCAATCGCGAGTCCGCTTGGCGCCACGTCCGCTTGGCTTTTGACAGGTGCCGGCGTGCTGATGATTGCACTTGTCTTCGGGCATTTGTCCATCCGCAAGCCTGAACTGAAGGCGGGACCGCAAAGTTATGCAAGGGCGCTGTTCTCTGATCCGAAGAAAGGGAACGCTGCCGGTTTCACAATGGTGTGGGGCTACTGGGTGGCGAGCTGGATCAGTAACGTGGCGATTATCACAAGCCTCGCCGGTTACTTGACTTCGTTTTTCCCGATCTTGGTTGATAAACGTGAAATGTTTTCGCTCGGCGGGCAAGAGGTGACACTCGGCCAATTGCTGACGTTTGCAGTATGTACGATCTTGTTATGGGGCACGCACACGATTCTCGTTACTAGCATTAACGGTGCAAGTAAATTGAACTTTGTCACGACGCTTTCTAAAGTACTAGGTTTTGTTTTCTTTATCGTTGCCGGATTGTTTGTGTTTCAAACGGCATTATTCGATCATTTTTATTTTCCGGTTCAAGGAGAAAACGGCACAAGCATTGGAATTGGCGGCCAGGTGCATAACGCGGCGATTTCTACACTGTGGGCGTTTGTCGGAATTGAATCAGCAGTTATCCTATCCGGCCGTGCGCGCTCTCAGCGTGATGTGAAACGCGCGACAATTACCGGATTGCTGATTGCTTTGAGCATTTATATTATCGTGACTTTAATTACGATGGGTGTTCTGCCGCATGATAAGCTTGTCGGCTCTGAAAAGCCGTTCGTTGATGTGCTGTATGCGATTGTCGGAAACGCGGGAAGCGTGATTATGGCGCTATTGGCTATCCTTTGTTTATTCGGAACGATGCTCGGCTGGATTTTGCTTGGCTCTGAGGTTCCATATCAAGCCGCTAAAGCGGGAGATTTTCCGGCATTCTTTGCAAAAACGAATAAAAAGGGAAGTCCGATTATCGCATTAATGATTACAAACGTCATGTCACAGGTCTTCATCTTCTCGGTTATTTCCCGGACAATAAGTGACGCATTTACGTTTTTAACGACAGCGGCAACACTTGCGTATTTAATTCCGTATTTGGTATCTGCGATTTACAGCTTGAAGCTTGTCATCAAAGGTGAAACGTATGACCAGCTGAGAGGTTCCCGTGTAAAAGACGGATTAATCGCGATATTAGCGTGCGCATACTCATTGTTTGTCATCATAACAGGCACAGCGGATTTAACGACATTTACTCTCGGCATCGGTTTATTCTTTGTCGGCTTGATCGTTTATCCATTTGTTGTTAAAAAGTTCCGGAAAGCATAAACAAAAGACACCTGATTAGTTTCCATCAGGTGTCTTTTTTATAAAATCACAATTTGCCGTGTTAGCAATCCGATCGTTAAAACAGCTGAAAGGAAAGCAGAAATAGAAAGAAAAACCTTCACGGATAATCGAATATGCAAAAAGCGTTTTTTCAGCCTTTCCAGCAAACCAAACAGAACGAGCACTAAGATAAATACAAGAAGCACACTAGAAAAAGGTTTTCCGATATAGAGCCCGTTAAAAAAACTGATCGCGATGATGATGCAGCTAAATATGAATTGCGCAAGAAAATATCCGATGTGGTTCAAAATGAGCCGCTCCTTATAGATGTGCAAAAGAGCCGCGGGCAGGCGGCTCTTTTGTTTATTTTGTTAAGCTTTCCGTAATAAACTTCAGCTGGCCTTCTAATGAAATCGGATCAGAGAAATAGAAGCCAATAGGGTCAATCTTGTAGACACGGTCGTGTTTAACGGCGTCTAGGTTCTTCCAAATGGAGCTGTCAAATACGCCGCCATCGTCGCCGCCTGCTTGCCATGGACCCGCGAAAATATAATCTCCCGCGAAGTCAGGGAGCTTCTCTAATGAAATACTTGTATATCCGGGACCCTGATCAATGGCTTTTTCCTTTGTCAGCTTTGTAGCCTGCAAGCCAAGATCTTTGTAAATGATGCTTCCGCCTCTTCCGAAATCTTTACCGAATACGTAGATGTCTTTTCCATTCGTTTGCATAATGGAGACTGTTTTGTCACCCACAGCTTTTTTGATTTTTGTTTTAGCCGCCGCAACTTTTTTATCCCACTCAGTCAGCCATTTTTCTGCTTTATCTTCAGTTCCTGTCATTTTTGCGAATTCTTTCAGCTGCTCGATATTGTCAAGCTTATCGTATGTTACCGCGACAGTCGGCGCGATTTTTTGAAGCTTTTTAATATCAGCGCCTTGCGTTGTCCAGACGATAATCAAGTCAGGATTCAAATCAATGACTTTTTCAACGGAAGTACCGTCTCCGATGCTTGTAACGCCGTCGGTTTTTCCTTTGTAATAAGGGTTTTTAAATACATTCTCAGGCGCACCGACGACGTTGATGCCGAGTGTTTTGAAGTAGCCGTAGTAGCCGTCAGCCATGACAACCACCCGTTTAGGATGCTTAGGGATTTTCACATTTCCGTTTTCAGCCTTGTATGTAACGGTTTCTTCGTCTTTGGAATCAGAGGAAGAGCCTTTGCTTTCTGTGTTATTCCCGCAGGCTGCCAGTGCTGCAATCAATAACACGGCAAAAAACGCGGCTCCGAGTTTCTTATATATATGGGTCATATCTCATACCTTCTTTCCGGAAAATGGGTGATAAAGAGAATCATTATCAATGTGATTATACCATCGCAAGAGCCAGTTGACACGGTAATTTTGCAATTATATGCTCATTTTTGTTCAAAACGCTCTATTACAACAGCGCAAAAAAATGATATACTTGATCAGTAATTGATAATCATTATCATTATTGGAAAGGAAGTACGGCTGTTGAGTCAAAGTAAAAATATACAGACGATATCAGAAGAAAACCAATGGACGTCAAGGTCATTTGGCGCGGTCATTGTCCTTATTGCAGGGATGTGTTTACTATGCCTTGGCGCGCTTTTATCTATATCTCTCGGTGCTGCGGATATTCATTTGCGCACGGTGTGGGACGCCATCTTTCATTTTCAGCCGACAGAGACATCCCACCAAATCATACACGATCTTCGACTGCCGAGAACGGCTGCCGCCGCGCTTGTCGGCGCTTTGTTAGCAGTCTCGGGAGCGATCATGCAGGGGATGACGAGAAACCCTTTGGCAGAGCCTTCGATTATGGGAGTTACATCAGGCTCTGCGTTTGCCATTTCAATTGCATTTGCCTTTTTTCCCGGGCTTTCGACGATGGGGCTTGTGCTATGGTCCTTTGCAGGAGCGGGGCTGGGGGCATCAACAGTAATGGGGATTGGCATGTTTTCAAGGGGCGGACTTACGCCAGTAAAGTTTGCTCTGGCGGGATCGGCAGTTTCTTATTTCTTTACAGGCATTTCAACCGCCGTTGCAATCCGCTTTGATGTCGCTCAGGATGTAAGTTTTTGGTATGCAGGCGGGGTAGCGGGTGTGAAATGGTCAGGTATTCATCTCTTGCTTCTCGCAGGGGCGGTCGGTTTAACGCTTGCGTTTATCATCGCTCGGTCTGTGACAGTGTTAAGTCTCGGAGACGAGCTGGCGAAAGGGCTTGGACAGTATACATCAGCGGTGAAACTGGTTGGCATGCTTGTCGTTGTGATTTTGACGGGAGCTGCGGTTTCCATTGCCGGCACCATCGCATTTATCGGGCTGATCATTCCGCATATTACCCGGTTTTTGGTTGGTGTGGATTATCGGTGGATCATTCCTTGCTCGGCGGTGCTTGGCGCCGTTTTGCTAGTTTTTGCTGACATTGCGGCAAGACTCGTCAACGCGCCCTTTGAAACGCCTGTCGGCGCGCTGACCTCTCTCATCGGCGTTCCCTTTTTCTTTTATTTGGCACGTCGGGAAAGGAGAGGGCTGTAATGAAAACAAAAACGAAAAAACCGCTCGTTGTGATGGCTGTGACCTTTCTGCTCATCGTGCTGGTCTTTTTTATCAGTTTGAATTTGGGCGTCATCAAAATTGCACCGCTTAAAACGCTTCAAGTCTTTTTCGGCCAAGGAACGGCGCGTGATGAACTTGTCTTATTTGAGTTCAGGATGCCCCGGATCATCCTTTCTTTGCTCGTTGGGGCAGGAATCGCTGTTGCCGGCGCCATTTTGCAAAGCGTTTCTCAAAATGATCTGGCTGAGCCCGGCATTCTCGGAATTAACGCCGGCGGCTCGCTTGCTGTTGTGCTTTTTATATACTTTTTTCAAGGGTCAGCTTCAGATCTTAGCTTTTTCGGAACATTTATGCTGCCGTTCAGTGCTTTGGCTGGCGCATTTCTCGCCGCGCTTCTCATTTATCTTCTGGCTTGGAAAAAAGGCGTGACACCGATTCGGCTGATTTTAGTAGGTATTGGCGTGAATGCTGGTTTTAACGCTCTGTTGCTGATTTTTCAGCTCAAGATGGACCCTCATGATTTTATGCAGGCCGCGGTTTGGATATCCGGCTCGATATGGGGGGCGAACTGGAATATGATTTGGGCGATCCTTCCTTGGATTGTGATCTTGCTTCCGTTTACTTTATATAAGGCACGTTATTTGAACATTTTGCAGCTCGGAGACCAATTAGCGACCGGGCTTGGCACTGCTGTTGAAAGGGAAAGACGGATTCTCCTTCTGGCGGCGGTCACTCTTGCCGCTTCATGCGTGGCAGCTGCAGGGGGCATCGCGTTTCTCGGATTGATCGCGCCCCACGTGGCAAGAAGGCTTACCGGTCCGCGTCACCAGACGCTGATACCGGTCTCCGCCTTCATCGGCGCATTTCTGTTTTTGCTCGCTGATACGCTGGCGAGAAATGTATTGGCACCTTCGGAAATTCCGGTCGGACTTGTCATTTCCGTGCTAGGCGCGCCTTACTTTATTTATTTATTGATGAAAGCGAATTAGAGGAGGGGGCCGAATATGAATTCATTATCAACGGAACAGCTTGGAATCGGTTATGGTGACAGGGTGATTGGAGAAGATTTAAATATCTCGATTCCTAAAGGGAAAATCACCACCTTAATTGGCCCGAATGGCTGCGGGAAATCAACAATATTAAAAACAATGTCCAGAATTATGCGTACACATAAAGGTGCCGTCTATTTAAACGGCAAAGCGATTCATAAAATGTCTACAAAAGACATTGCGAAAGATATGGCGATTCTGCCGCAGACACCTGAAGCGCCAAGCGGTTTAACGGTGTATGAATTGGTGTCGTACGGAAGGTTTCCGCATCAATCAGGATTCGGCAGGTTACATGATGAAGACCGCCGGATTATCAAATGGGCGCTTGAAGAAACAGGCATGGCTGAATACGCTGAACGGCCGATTGAGGCACTGTCAGGCGGACAGCGTCAGCGCGTGTGGATAGCCATGGCGCTTGCGCAAGGGACGGAACTGCTGCTGCTGGATGAACCTACAACGTACCTTGATCTCGCACACCAGCTTGAAATTCTGCAGCTGCTTGACAGGCTCAACAAAGAACAGGGGCGGACGATATTAATGGTCATTCATGATCTGAATCACGCGGCCCGTTTTTCTCATTATATGATCGCGCTCAAAAACGGCACGGTCATCAAGGAGGGCGGCGCACTGGAGGTCATGACACCGGACATTTTGAAGCAGGTATTTCAGATTGATGCCGAAATCGTGACCGATCCCCGTACCAATAAACCTGTATGCTTGACCTATGACCTGATTAAAAATGAAAAAGCGCTTATTTCTGTGTAAGAAAAATCCCGGTTCAGAGCCGGGATTTTTTATTTTCGGCCGTGAAAATACAATTTTTCTATTTGATTCCTTCATTTCAATAAAAAGATTGCAAGTCTTTTTGAATTAATAGATAATATTGGTTATAATGTTTCGAAAATATTACATAGTTTACAGAAAGAGGAGATCGTTGTGTCCAAGAAGAAAAAATGGCTTATTGGCGGTGCGATATGTGCCGGTGTGCTTGTATTAGCTGGGATCGGCGCCGGCGGTGTTTACTTTTTTACCCACATCAACCAAGTTGCCGTATCGTCGGAGCCCTATGCAGAATCGGTAGCGGTATACATGGGAGGAGAATCAGAATCAGGCCAAACGTTTTCTGGAAAGGTTGAACCTGAGAAGCAGCAGAAAGTATATATCGATTCTGAAAAAGGCAGCATTAAAAAAACATACGTCAAAGAAGGCGATCAGGTCAAAAAGGGCGATAAGCTTTTTGAGTATGAGGGTGAGGATCATTCTGACGAAGTTGAACAAGCCAATTTGCAAATCGAAATGACAAACCTGCAAATCAACCGCTTGCAAAAATCAATAACGGAAACGGAAAAACAGCTGAAAACGGCTGGAAAAGAAGAGAAATCACAGCTTCAAGATGAGCTTGATCAGGCCAATTTCGATTTGAAAACAAGCCAGCTTGAGCTGAAGCAGCATCAAAAAGAGCTGGCTGCCCTGACGAAAAACAAAGGTTCCAATGTCATAACAAGCAAGCATGACGGGATCGTTCAAAGCGTCAATCAGGATATCGCCGCCGGAGCAACGGGCGACCAGGCAGCAGGACCGTATATCCAGATTGTTTCGACGGGCAAATACCTAGTCAAAAGCCAAATCAACGAGCTGTTAATGGACACAATCAAAAAAGGCAGCAAAGTCAGAGTCACGCTGAAAACAGGCGGTGAAGGCGAGTGGAAAGGAAAGGTCACTTCGATCGGCAAGCTTCCAGCGGGAACAGGCGAGGGTGAGGAATCAGAAAGTTTTGCTGAAGAAGAAATGAACCCTCAATCCTCTAACTATCCTTTCACCATTTTATTAGACAGCCATAAAGGTCTCGAAGTCGGCTATCATGTCAACATCGAAGTGATGAGTGATGAGGCTGATGCGGACACGATTAAGCTGCCTTCCGACATGGTCATACAGG
This sequence comes from Bacillus sp. 11C, assembly GCF_055486375.1. Lineage (NCBI taxonomy): Bacteria > Bacillati > Bacillota > Bacilli > Caryophanales > Bacillaceae > Bacillus > Bacillus sp. 11C. The sequence continues at coordinate 231,993 of NZ_JBUPVZ010000005.1, read as the reverse complement.
ATGACGGAGAACCGTACGTGTGGAAAGCGGATGAGAAGCAGAAAGCGGTCAAGCAGCCTGTTGAAATCGGAGAGACTGATGAAAATGACATGGTGGAAATTAAGAGCGGCTTGACGCTGGAAGATTATGTGATCTATCCTGATCCCGCGGTCAAGGAAGGAAAGCAGGTTACAGTCAATGCTGACATTGAATAATATTTCGAAATCGTACAAGCTGGGAAAAGAAGAAGTTCCGATCTTAAAACATATTAATCTGACGGTCCAAGCTGGTGAGTTTCTGGCTATTATGGGGCCTTCCGGTTCTGGTAAGTCAACGCTAATGAATATCATCGGCTGTTTGGACAGGCCAACCTCCGGAACCTATACGCTTGATCAGATAGATATATTGAAAGGGAAAGACGGTGCCTTAGCCGAAATCCGCAACGAGTCAATCGGGTTTGTGTTTCAAACCTTTCATTTGCTGCCGCGTCTCACCGCGCTGCAAAATGTCGAGCTGCCGATGATCTACAATAAAGTGAAGAAAAAAGAGAGAAGGCAGAGAGCCTATGAAGCGCTGGAAAAGGTCGGGCTGAAAAACAGGGTCTCCTACAAGCCTCCGAAGCTGTCCGGCGGGCAAAAGCAGCGGGTGGCGATAGCGAGAGCCCTTGTCAATCAGCCGAGGTTTATTTTAGCTGATGAACCGACCGGGGCGCTTGATACCAAATCAAGCGAACAAATTTTGTCGCTGTTTTCTGAATTGCATCAGGAAGGCAAGACCATTATTATGATTACCCATGACCCGGACGTTGCCAAAAAAGCTGACAGAACCGTTTTTATCAGAGATGGAGAATTGGTATTAGATGAGAGAGGGGATATCAGCCATGCTTGAACATATTCGAATCTCCTTTCAATCGATTTTCTCTCATAAACTAAGATCCATTCTGACAATGCTCGGTGTCATTATCGGCATAGCGGCAATCATCGCGATTGTATCGATGCTGAAGGGTCAAAGCGAACAATTAAAGCAGAGCATGATCGGTATGGGAAATAACGCGATCAATGTTGTCTACCAGCCGTCGGGCGGAGAAGAGGAGGGCGGCGGCTATCAGGTTTCGTATACGACTGCACCGCCTGTAGCTGACGAAACAGTAAAGGCGATTAAATCTGATCCTATGGTCAAAGGATTATCCTTATATTACTTGTCTGAAGGCGCGAGCGTCTTTCATTTGACAAACGTTTCGTACCCTCAGGTATACGGAGTTGACGGTGATTACTTTGATATGTTCCCAATCCGTATAACCGAAGGGAGAAAGCTGGCGGAAAACGAATTGAACAGCACACACCAAGTGGCGATGATCAATGAAGCTGCCAGAGATGAACTGTTTCCAGACGGAGACGCTCTGCATAAAAACATTGAGATGAATGGTGTGCCGTTTAAGGTCGCCGGTGTTTTCACAGAAAAAAAACAGCAGGAAAGCATGTTTGAAGGCGACTATGCGAACCCGGTTTTGTACATTCCGAAAAAAGTGTGGCCGCTCATTGAAGGATTTGACGCGCCGACACAGATTGCTGTGCAGGCTGATTCTTCTGAGCATATCCAAGAAGCCGGCGTAATGGCTGCTGATCTTTTAAACCAAGGACTGTCAGATGCTGAGTTAGAAAAAGCAGAGTATAGTGTGATGGATCTTCAGGAGATCGCGCAGGAAGTGGAGTCCTTTAATCAGTCATTTGCATTGCTGCTTGGCGGAATCGCCAGTATTTCACTTTTGGTCGGCGGTATCGGCGTCATGAACATCATGCTCGTTTCCGTCACAGAGCGTACGAGGGAAATCGGGATTAAGAAAGCGCTCGGTGCTAAGCGGCGTGTGATTTTATTTCAATTTTTAACTGAGGCGGTCGTGCTGACAAGCATTGGCGGCATACTTGGTGTGCTGGCGGGCTTCGGCATCGCTAAGCTGCTGACGGTCGTTTTTCCAATGCCTTTTATCGTCTCCGTTCCGGCTGTTGTCGGGGCACTCATCTTTTCAATGGCAGTCGGCATTATCTTCGGCTTGCTTCCTTCCATCAAGGCATCTAAGCTTCAGCCTGTAGACGCGCTGCGCTATGAATAAAAAGAACGCATCCATTTGGAATGCGTTCTTTTTTTAGGTGGGAAGGGCCGAATTGCATTTGTCTAAAATCAGAAAAACGGCTGCGACAATCATTTCTTCTGTGGTGGACAGCCAGATGTCGCTGATCATTTCGTCTGTCGTATGAGCAGTCATCCACAAAAACAGCAGCTGTACGATGCCGGCTAGAAGAATGAATAAGTGTTTGTCTGTCTTGAAAAATGTAAAGCTATGTATCATCAGGCGTTCAAATGGTTCTAAGAATAGGCCGAGGACAAGAAATAACAGGGCAAAAAGCAGGACGTGAGCCGCTGAACGGTAGCTCGTTCCTGCTATGGAAAACAATATATAGATGACGGCAAAATAGGTCAACACCACTGCCGCCGCGGCCAAAAAGTATTTTATAGAGAGCCGCAATAATCGATTTGAAGACATTTGATGTTTCACTGGTTCATCTCCTTATAAAGGCCTGCAGAGAACGAGCGCTCTCTGCAGGCCGGCAGTTTTTTATTTACTGCATTTCTTTTTCACAACCGGATGTTTTTCTTTTGAAAGGATATCGGTAAAGTCTTTGCCTAATTCAAGATGCTGTTGAACGAATGTTTCAGGAAGCATAGCAAGCCATTGGTTTAAAGATATATCGGCGTAATGGTCGTCTTTGAAGATCTCTAAAAAGACTAGCGGTTCATTTCCAGTGTTTTCAACGTAATGCCCCATTGCAAACGGAACATATCCAACATCACCGGCTTGGTAGTCGAACGTTCTCGCATGGCCGTCAGATGCAAAAACGGTCATCCTTGCTTGGCCGGAGATGTAGTATTGCCACTCGTGCGTATTCGGATGCCAGTGCAGCTCTCTCATGGCGCCGGGTTCCACCGTAACGAGAGCGGATGCGATCGTTTTAGACACTTTGAAGTTTGTTGAATCTGCAATGTATACTTTTCCTCCCTCTGATTCAATTGGCTTTTGTTCAAGAAGACGATGGGTAAACGGATAAGGCGCTTCACCTTTCGGCCCTTCTACAATGTCATCTTTCAAATTTCCTGGGACAGGCTCTTCAAATATATATTTCTCTTCGCCTGGCAAATTGGCAATATCTTCTTGTGTTACGCCAAAGTTCGCAGCAATGACTTCCTTAGGTGTATGGGCAAGCCAGTCTGTCAGCTGGAACGTGCTGTTTTCAGAGAAAGATCCATCGTCAAACACGAGCAGGAACTCAGCTCCTTCATCCAGCGCTTGAATAGAGTGCGGCAGGCCTGACGGGAAGTACCAAAGATCTCCTTCGCCTACATCATCAATAAAGCTGCGCCCCTGTTCATCCACAATCGTGACTCTTGCACGTCCGTAAATCATATAAGCCCATTCTGCTTCCTTATGCCAATGCAGCTCGCGAATGGCGCCAGGTTTCAGCCGCATGTTTACAGATGCGAGGTTTTCTGAAATCGGCAGCTCACGTACGGTGACTTCACGGGCATATCCGCCTTTTTCTAATCGGTTGTGAGTATCAGAGAACGAAAACTTCATATTGCTTACGGTACCATGATCAGTCTCCGGCGGAACGAGCATATCAGGATTTTGGCGGTCTCTTTCAATATTGCGCGGGATTTTTACTGTTGCTCCTTTGTCTCCTCTGATTGGCTGCGGAATGTCGTTTTGTTTTTTCATGAAATGTTTCCTCCTTTAATTTAAACGCGATAGCAGAAAGAGAAGGTGAAAGGCCTTTCGTTTTCCCTTCTGTCTTGTTAAGTGAAAAAAACCAGTGAAAAGTCAACTTCGATTGAAAATTAATTTTTTGCTTTCTGATCTTTTAGTTCTGTCATCAGTTCGATAAGCTGATCAAACTTTTTCTCAAATCGGGTCAGCAGGTACATTGCAATCAGCGCAGGGAATCCCAGATTGCCGATCTGTTTTACGACTTCCTCTATAAAAACCTGATCCATGGAAAATACCTCCCTTCTTTTTTTGAAGTCATGTATGTAAGTGAAGGAAATCCAAGAAAACGTAAACTCGCGGCTGGCGTATTTAAGACAAGTGCTAGTCGGAAAGTAGTAGTTTACTTTTTTTTGCTTTCCTTCATTTAATTTAGTAGGGAGGCGGTTTGATGGACTATCAAGGTCTTTTGCGATCAAAATGTAAGGAGATAATGAAGCATCCCATCGTGAAGCATTTTTTGAGCAATCCTCAGCATTACCGTTTGTTCAAAAACGTAATGGAAAGCCCGAACGAAAAAGATGCAAAATCATTGGACGAGCAATTTAAACAATTTTATAAGGAAATCCGCATCGTCAAGTATATGAATTCAATGATTCGCATCTTTTCTATTGATTTTGATAAGCGGGTTCGCAAAAACCAAAAACGGTATCCGCTGACGGTCGATCATCCGGAAACGGGAGATCGACTTCCTTCCGAAACAGGAAGCGATGCGTTTGAAGCATTTTTAGATATGCAGGATGACTTGAGCCAGCATGTTCATGATTATCAGCTCTACCAAGCGATCCAGAAGCTGACTGACAAACAAAAAAGCGTGCTGACGAAAGTCTATCTTCACGGTGCCACGATGCAAGAGATTGCCGATTCATTAGGGGAGTCACGGCAAAACATTTCCAACATTCATAAAAAAGGGCTTGAGAATATCAGAAAACAGCTAGCGGCTCAAAAAAAGGGGGAAAGTAAGCTGTGAACGGCGAGTTGGAACAAAAGAACCAAAAAGACGATAAATTTGACATTGAACATCTGATTGAATGCTTTTCACCGATGATCAGAAAAAAACTCAGCAATACGTCCTATCAAGAAAGAGAAGATTTAGAGCAAGAGCTGAAGATCAAAATGTTTGAAAAGGCTGATATGCTTTTGTGCCAGGACGTTCCGGGGTTTTGGGAGTTTATTTTGTATATGGTAGACGAGAACTCATAACCATTTATCATCTGAAAATACGAGAAACGGGAACTGCCACGTTCCCGTTTTCTGCTTCTCCCACCCTGGCAAGACGCCTTCTATTCAAAAATGCACCAAAAATAAACGATATAATGATAAGATGAAAAAAACAGTGACAGAAAGGAACATAAAAGTGGAAAATGCATCAATTTTAATCGTAGACGATGAGAAAGCGATTGTGGATATGATCAAACGCGTTCTCGAAAAAGAAGGTTATCGAAATTTACTGGATGCGGCAAGCGCAGAAGCAGCGATTCCGGTTGTGAAGGCCAATAAGGTAGATTTGATCGTGCTGGATGTCATGATGGGCGGGATGTCCGGTTTTGAAGCCTGCACGCTGATCAGAGAGTATTCAGAGGCTCCGATTTTTTTCCTGACGGCAAGATCATCCGACGCGGACAAATTGTCGGGCTTTGCGGTTGGGGCTGATGACTATATCACAAAACCATTTAATCCGCTGGAATTAGCGGCGCGAATCAGAGCCCACCTCAAGCGCACATACCAGTCGAAAGAAACAAGTTCAAATCAAACCTATACATATGATTATTTTACATTTTCTCCGCAAAATGCCGAGCTGATTGTAGGCGGAAGTGCCGTCGCTTGTTCAGCCCAGCTTTTGCAGCTTTTGCAGTATTTTTGTGAACACCCTAATGTGGTGCTTTCCAAGGATCAAATTTATGAAAAAGTGTGGGGCTATCCTTCCTATGGCGACAACAACACCGTCATGGTTCATATTCGCAAGCTCAGGGAAAAAATTGAGCGCGATCCTAGCAATCCGGAGTATATTGTAACGGTTCGCGGTCTAGGATACCGGTTTATCCCGAATCCTGAAGGCAAGCGGTCATGAGGTTAAGATGGAAATTTTTGTTTCACTTTTTCGGGCAGATGCTGATTGTGATCCTGCTGCTCACGGTTATGCTGGTTGCATCGTTTTTCTATTTAGATTCGCGCTTTAGCGATGCGGAATCCAATTCAGGGCTGACGAAGGCAACGACCGACACACTTGAGGCATATCTCGATGTAAACGAAGACGGGGCATGGGAAGTGGATAATTTTCTGAAGAAATCTGTCGATAAACAGGACGGATGGATGCAAATCATTGATTCCAAAGGGAAAACCGCTTATTCCTACAGTGTGCCTAAAGAAGTGCCAAACACCCATACCAAGAAAGAGCTTCTATCTATTTATAAAACCAAAAAGCTTAATCATTATAAGGTGAATTATTGGGCCATCAATATTGAAGACAAGTCGTACCTTTTGTTATCAGGCTGGAAATTAAAGAGCGAACAGCTGCTGACTTCCATTGGAAAACGCGAACAAAAAATAGACGTTCCAGCACATTATAAGCCGAGTACCATCGACTATATTAAGAAAGAAAAAGGTGCCATTTACCTATTAGACAGCAATGGAAACATCCTTGACAGCGTCAACAGCACAAAAAGTGAAAGAAAAACGATGAACCAGCTGGAGCTGCTCAAATACAGCTCCAAACCTTGGAACTATAAACGGGAAATTTCGGTTAAGATCCTTGATCAAGACAGATGGATGGTCGCTACGGTGCCGAACCCTGTCTACGTCACCGATCAGGAGTTTAACAAATCATTTCTGAAGGTTGTTCTAAAGGCGATGTTTTTGATCATGGGTGTTCTGTTCCTGTATATCATTTGGATGACAGTTTGGTATATGTTCCGATTCGGGCTGCCGATTTTTCACACGATTAAATGGCTGGTCAACCTATCAAAAGGGAAGCTTGAGGAACCGAAAAACCGGAGCGGCCTTCCTGTCAGCAAAAACAAAAAGGGGAAAATCAAACAGCCGTATCGCTTCTTCGGTGAGATTTTTGAATCCATGGATCAGCTGACTGAAACGCTGAGACGGGATAAGAGAAATAGAGAAAAAATCCAGGCGACAAGGGAAGAATGGATTGCCGGTTTGTCGCACGATTTAAAAACACCGCTCAGCAGCATTTACGGCTACAGCATGATGCTTGAGTCTAAGCAGTATGATTGGTCGCCGGAGGAAGTGAAAGAAATGGGGCAGGTTGTCAGGGAAAAATCTGAATACATGTCCAAGCTGATTGAAGACTTAAATTTAACGTATCGGCTGAAAAATGATGCCCTTCCAATTGAGAGAAATCTGACAAGCCTGATCCCGTTTTTTAAAAACGTTATTGAGGATTTTAAGAAAAATCCGTTTTCTGAAGGGTATGATATCTCCTTTGTATCCAATGAAGAGCATATTGAATTTGCGCTTGATGAAGGGTGGTTCAGGCGTATATTAGAAAACCTCCTTGGAAATGCGGTGAAGCACAACGACAAAGGAACAGAGATTCAGGTCATTCTGGAACAAACTAAAAATCATATTTCGTTGAAGGTTAAGGACAACGGGAAGGGAATGGATGAAGAAACGATCACCCATTTGTTTAACCGTTACTACAGGGGGACGAACACAAAAGATTCATCTGCCGGAACGGGCCTCGGACTCGCCATTGCCAAGGAGCTTGTCCATCTGCATAACGGGACGATTCATGTGAACAGCAGAATGAACATTGGAACGGTCATTACCATCCTTTTTAAAAAGCAATAAACATGTGGTTTGGCCGCCTCTTTGACGGGAATAACAATATATAGTCTTAAGCTAAAGAGGTGTAACACATGGATGCAGTATTGGAAGCAGACACTCGGGCAGTCATTGGTGAAGGCCCGTTATGGGATGAAGAAAACGGCCGTTTATATTGGGTTGATATCTTAGGGAGCGAGCTCCACATCTTCGACTCTGAAGAAAAAATCAACCGGTCGATCAAATTCAAGTCCTTTGTGACGGCGCTTGCGAAATATTCCAAGGATGAACTGATAATGACGATGAAGGATGGATTTTACCTGTATCATCTTCAGGATGACAGCTTGGAAAAGATCAAACAGCCGAAGGATATGGATGAGAGCCTGCGTTTTAATGACGCGAAATGTGATCCGTGCGGAAGGCTTTGGGCGGGGACGACGAGCATGGAAGGCGAACAAAAACGGGCCTCGCTATACCGTTTGGATCAAGACGGCAGTCTTGTCAAAATCAAAGATCAAGTCTCCACCTCGAACGGTTTGGATTGGGACCGCGAGTGGAATTTAATGTATTACATCGACACGCCGACTCAGGAAATTGTTCGCTACAGGTTTGATCCTGAAAGCGGAAATGTCTCGAATCCAGAACCTGTCTATCGTTTTGATCAATCAGAAGGATTGCCGGACGGCATGACAATCGACCAAAACGGCATGCTGTGGGTGGCGTTGTTTGGCGGCAGCCGCGTTGTTCACATTGACCCGTTTCAGAAGAAAGAAATCGGTTCAATCAGCGTTCCGGCTAAATATGTCACGTGCTGCGCGTTCGGCGGCAGAGACTTAAAAACCCTTTACATCACAACGGCAACGGAACAAATGACAGAAACAGAAAGATACGAGCAGCCTCACGCGGGAGGACTGTTTTCAGCAAATCTGGAAACAGGCGGATACCAGTCCGTTCCATTCGCTGGAGACGTATAAAAAAACGCATCCGAAACATGGATGCGTTTTTTGCATATTAGAGAGAACGGATAATGCCGCCTTCTACACGCTGTGCCGTACCGTTAATGGCGGATGCGGCGCCAGATGCGAGAAATACGATCGTGTTGGCGACTTCTTCTGCTGTCGCGTATCGCTGAATAAGAGAAGTCGGCTCATTGACTTTGAAATAGTCTTTGATGAATGTATCTGTATCCTGGCCGGCTGCCTGTGCGGCGCCCTCCATGTAGGATGCTACGCCCTCTGTCCAAGTAGGTCCCGGAAGCACTGAGTTGACCGTCACATTCGTGCCTTTTGTCATTTCAGCCATTCCTCTTGAAAGGCTGATCAGCGCCGTTTTTGTCATTGAGTACGGAATCATCGTTGGAAGCGGTTTGATGCCTGCTTCACTTGCGATATTTAAAATGCGGCCGCTGTTTTTGGCAAGCATTTTTGGAAGGAAGTGGCGGCTTGTCCGAACCGCGCTCATCACGTTCACTTCAAAATATTGATTCCACTCTTCATCTGTCACATCCGCAAAGTCTTTTACCTCGAAGAAACCAAGGTTGTTGACAAGGATATCGACATCACCGATTTCATTTACTTTTTCAATAAAAGCCGCTGCTTCATCTGTTTTTGATAAATCAGCAGCCGCGCCATGCACCGTTCCGTATCCAGAAAGCTCTTCAACCGTGCGATTGACAGTCTCCTGTTTGCGTCCGTTGACAATGACTGCCGCACCCTCTTGCAGAAAGCTTTTTGCCGCGGCTTTCCCGATGCCGGAAGTCGAGCCGGTGATGATGACAAGTTTGTCTTTTAGCTGTAAATCCATAAGATCATTCCTTTTCATTGATGATGGTATAAAGTATACAAGAACAAATTTAGTGTTTACGAGGATTTTGCTCCCATACACATACCGGGGAAAAGTCATTCAGGACACATATACAAGCCTATCAGTCATATAGTATAATTACTCCGAAAAAAGGATACGAATGTCAAATAGGTGCCGGTCCGTGAACAACAGCCGGCTTAATAGGGAAACCGGTAAAAGCCGGTGCGGTCCCGCCACTGTAATTGGCCATAGCGCCAAGAGCCAGGATACCTGCCTGTTTGATCAGCACGAAGTCTGCGAGGACAGATGATGTGTAAACAATAGGCTTTTTTGTGTTGTTTACAGCATCTTTACCATCGTAGAGATGCTTTTTTTAGTTCACTTAGGAGGAAAGATGATGAAAAAACTAGCCGGAATATGGACTGCGCTTCTGCTGGCTGCCGTTATGATAGCAGGCTGCGGCAATACGGCAGATCAGAAGGATCCCAAGGCAAAACAAAAGACGGAAGCGTTTCCTGTCACCATTGATGATGCGTCAAAGCAAGATGTGACAATCAAAAAGGAGCCGGAAACGATTGTTTCATTAATGCCGAGCAACACAGAAATCACATACGCTCTCGGTCTTGGTGAAAAAGTGGTCGGTGTCACCACAAACGATACATATCCAAAGGAAGTCAAAAAGGTTGAGAAGGTCGGAGATATGAATGTGAACGTTGAGAAAGTCATTTCGCTAAAGCCAGATCTCGTTCTTGCCCATGAGTCTTCCATGTCAGGGTCAGCGGATGCCATTAAACAGCTGAAGGACGCGGGCATAACCGTGCTGACTGTCAATGATGCGCAATCATTTTCCGAGGTCTACAAATCAATTGAAATGATCGGAGAAGCTGCCGGGTCAGAGAAAAAAGCCGACCAGCTCGTGAAAAGCATGAAATCAGATTTGCAGGATATTCAAGAAAAAGCGAAAACCATTTCAAAAAACGAGGAGAAAAGCGTATTTATCGAGGTTTCTCCTGCTCCCGACATTTACACAACCGGAAAAGACACGTTTATGAATGAAATGCTCAATGTCATCCATGCTAAAAACGCAGCAGCAGACCAAACAGGCTGGGTGCAAATGACAGACGAGGCGATCGTAAAACTCAATCCTGATGCTATCGTTACAACAGACGGAGTGAAAGCGAAAGCAGTGGAAAAACGCGCTGGCTGGAGCGAAATCAATGCTGTGAAACATCATCGCGTGTATGATGTGGATCCTGATCTCGTGACACGTTCCGGTCCCCGTCTGATCGAAGGGGTCGAAGAACTTGCGGAAAGCATTTATCCGGATACGTTTAAGGAATAATCGTTTTGCCGCATATGTCATCGGTTTTTCATTTTTAGCCGTGAGCATCATCTTGGGGATTTCTTGCGGCAGCCTGCAAATTCCTATTCCCGCTATCCTTCGTGTCTTCTGGCATGAAGGATTCGGCGGCTCTATCGGCCCTGATGACCCGATGTACACAAATATTATGATGAATATCAGACTGCCGAGAGTTGTGCTGGCCGCCCTTGTGGGGGCGGCTCTTTCTATCGCGGGGGCTGCTTTTCAGGGGCTGTTGAAAAATCCGCTTGCTGATCCCTACACGCTCGGTGTTTCATCCGGTGCTTCAGTCGGAGCGGTTGTGACCCTGTTCTTCGGCCTGCAGCTTCCTGTCATCGGAGGGTTTACACTCCCGGTTGTGAGTGTGGCCGCGGCACTTGCCACGATTGCGGCGGTTCTTTCCTTCAGCCGCCTCGTTCATGCTTCGATGTCTGTCTCCACCCTCATTTTGACCGGTGTCATCATCAACTCATTTTTGGGCGCGTTTATTTCTCTTATCATTGCCCTGACAGGAGACAACCTGCTGCCGATTGTGCATTGGCTGCTAGGCAGCGTCTCGATGAGAGGCTGGGGCTATGTTGTTCTGTTCCTCCCGTTTTTTCTTTTGGGAACCATTTTACTGATCATTAACGGAAGAGAGCTGAACGTGATGACATATGGAGAAGACAAAGCAAAGCTTCTCGGGGTCAGTGTTCAGCGGAGAAAAATGCTGATTTTAATAGCGGGCTCTTTTTTGACGGGAAGTGCTGTGGCTGTATCCGGCACGATCGGCTTTGTCGGACTTGTCATACCGCATATCACAAGGCTTTTGTGGGGCACGGACCATCGGCATTTACTGCCGCTGTCCGCTTTGCTCGGAGCAGGTTTTCTCGTTTTGGCCGATCTGCTTTCCAGAACGATCATCGAGCCGGTTGAACTGCCGATTGGGATCATTACGTCCCTGGCGGGGGCGCCTGTTTTCGCCCTTATTTTAATTCGGCAGCACCGCGGGGGGAGGAGCTTATGATAAAAGCAGAAGGGCTGTCGGGGGGATATGGAGACATCGAGCTGATCGACAATGTCAGCTTAACAGTGGAGAAGGGTGAATTTCTCGGTATTCTCGGCCCTAATGGAAGCGGAAAAACTACGCTTTTGAACTTGCTGACAGGTACGCTGCGGGCCAAGGAGGGCAGCGTTTATCTGGCTGGCAAACCGCTGGCTGACTATAAACCGAAGGAACTGGCGCAAATGATGGCCGTCCTGCCGCAAAAAACGGATCAAGCCTTTACCTTTACCGTCAAAGAAACTGTAGCCTTCGGCAGATATCCATTTCAAACAGGGCTGTTCAGACAGCAGACTGACAAGGATGAAGCCATTGTACAGGAAGCAATGGAGCAAACAGGAGTGGCCGCTTTTGCGCAAAAATCGATCCGTGATCTAAGCGGAGGGGAACAGCAGCGGGTGTATTTGGCCCAAGCTTTGGCGCAGCAGCCGCGCATTTTATTTCTGGACGAGCCGACAAATTTTCTCGACCTGGCTTATCAAAAAGACCTGCTTGATCTCATCAAACGCCTGACAAGAGAAAATGGATTGGCGGCTGTCGGCGTTTTTCATGATCTGAACACCGCGAGCCTGTACTGTGATGAGCTCTTGTTTATGAAAAACGGTACAGCCGTACCTAAGCAAAAACCGGAATATGCTGTTACAGAACATCACATAAAGGCCGTGTACAATACAGATGTCACCACATTGGTCCATCACAGCTCACCTAAACCGATGATTGCGATTCAGCCTGAACAAAACAGTGTGAAGCATAAACCTATCCCATTTGAAGCTTTGCTCCAAGCGGGGTGCGATGACATTCTTCTGCAGACAGAAATTCCGCTTCGTACCCTGTCCTCCGCGCCTGTCGGTGCAGGGTTTTCATGGAGCAGGACGCTGATCCATAAACTGCTGCCGGTTCAGACAGACCATATAGAAGGGCTTACGGCCTACCTAGCAGAAAGCGGTTTTCAACTGGCGGAAACTTGTGCGATGGCTTCTTCGGGAAGGCTTGACCGTTTCGTGTATCGAACGTATGAAGAGGGAGAACTATCCATTACGATATGCGTCATGTCCGGCTTTTCGATATGGATTTTGATCAACGGCTATGTGTCAGATCAATTCTTTGTCAAAGCTCTTATGGCTGCCGAAGCAGAACGGGTGAAAGTGTTGGGGGACAGACGGGCAGAGGGGGATATTCTCATCGCTGCGACACAAGCTCGTCAATCTGAAAACATAGATAAGCGGCTTGACCAATTGATACAGATCGGAACAGCTGAATGTGTAAAAGAGGCGGCAGAGCTGTTTGAATAAGTCTGTAAAGGAGACATATTGCATGAAACTATATACAAAAACAGGCGATAAGGGACAAACGAGCCTAGTCGGAGGCAGAACGGACAAGGACAGCCTTCGCGTCGAAAGCTACGGCACGATTGACGAACTGAACAGCTTTGTCGGGCTTGCTTTGGCAGAGCTTTCCGGGCAGCCTGGCTTTGAAGATATGATAGCCGAGCTGCTCACCATCCAGCATGAGCTGTTTGACTGCGGAGGCGATTTGGCAATCGTCACAAAAAGAAAAGACTATACACTAAAGGAAGAATCCGTTTCCTTTTTAGAAACGCGCATTGATGCCTATACAGCAGAAGCGCCAGAATTGAAGAAATTTATTCTTCCGGGCGGATCGAAGGGCGCTTCGCTTCTCCATGCGGCGCGCACCATTACAAGGCGGGCGGAACGCAGAGTGGCCGCGCTGATGAAATCGGAGGAGATCCATGAAACAGTGCTGCGTTATCTCAATCGTCTGTCTGATTATTTTTTTGCCGCCGCACGGGTAGTGAATGTGAGAAGCGGCATTGCCGATGTAGAATATGAAAGAAGTGCTATTGTGTTTCGGGACCGAAACAGCAGCGAATCATAAAAAGAGAAAACGAAAGCCGGCGTGTTTCCATACATGCCGGCTTTTTGTTTTTCATTCTGTCAATTACCCATTTTACGACAAAAAATGAACCTTATGAATTATTGACTGAAAAATGGAAAAGTGAGATATTGAAACAAATAGATGTAAAAAATAGGCAGTAGGGGGCTCTGATAGATGGTGAATTTAATTGAAAGTGATAGCATCTGGAAGAGAAATTTTAATTATCTTTTTTTCTCAAGAATAGTCAAGATATCCGGCGATATGTTCGCATTTAATTCGATATTATGGTTTTTGATTTATGGCGGCAAAGGCGCGATTGGGACTGCATTATTGATTGCTGTCACTTTTTTGCCGGAAGCTGTGCTGGCGCCTGTGACGGGTCCTTTCATGAAACAGAACACACTGAAATTTTGGATGTACTTTTCAGATCTGACAAGGGCTGCAATTGTTTTAATTATTCCTCTTTGTCATTTTGCGGGCTTTTCTCCGCTGTGGTTTGTCATGACACTTATGATTGTGCATTCTGCTACAGGGGCTGCCTACAATCCCGCCTCCATAGCTTTAATTCCCCAAATTGTAAAGGAACAGGGCATTCAAAAAGCAAACGCTGTGCTGCAGTCCTCCGCTCAAATTGTCAGGCTCGGAGCTGTCACGTTGTGCGGCGCTTTACTTACATTTATCAGCCCTTCTTATACGATGCTTATCGCACTTGTTCTCTATTTGGTTTCTGGCTTTCTCGTCCTTTTTATTAAATACACTGCGGTTGAATCTCAATCAGAGTCTGCTGCCATAACGCAGAGAGGTACATATATGGGCAGGCTGAAACGCGGGTTTACACTCGTCAGAAAACATCAGATTTTATATCCGCTCGCCATTTACTGTATCTTTATGAATTTCGCGGCTGCCCCTTGGGAAGCGCTCTCAGCCGTTTACGTTGCGGAAGATTTAAACGGTCAGCCGATCGTTTACTCGCTTTTAAAGGCCACTACCGCCGCAGGCGCGTTTTTATTGGGATTTGTGCTGGCGAAAGTCAAAGTAAACAGGTACGGTCTGCTATTCGTAACTGCCGGCATTATTGAAGGATTTGCTTTCTTTATTACCGGGATGAATACCTTTTTGCCGCTCGTCTTTCTCGCTGCGTTTACCTTTGGCGCCGCAGTCAGTGCTGTAAATGTTCCTGAGTACACGATTATCCAGACATCTGTGGATAGTGAGGATCAGCCGCAGGTCTACGCCGTTATACATATGATCTCAAATATTTCCATACCTGCCGGAGCTGTCATTTGCGGGTATGCTGCTAACGCTTTTGGTTCAGGAACTGTAATCGCTGTCGGAGGGGTTGTCGAAATTATTGCGGGTATCGGCATTTTGCTTTTTACAAAGCTGGCCAAAGCAGAACAGGCCGACCTGGTCAAAGAAAGGGAAGCAAGCGTCCATCTGTAAAGGGTTTTGAAACGCCATGCCTCGCGCATGGCGTTTTTTTATGCCCATGGGTCCGGCACTAGATACGACCCCGGTCTTATATCAAAATCAACCTCTGATTCGTTTTGCGCAAATGCTAATTTGTTTAAGATGAAGACAAGGAAAACGAAAGGAGGATCTGTATGAAGATAAACAAGAAAACCGCCGGCGGATTCTTATTAATTGTATTTGGGATCTCCGTCTTTTTTGGAGGAGGAAGCTTCGGCTTTATTATCCCGCTCGCCATCGGGAGCTTGATGACATACGCGGGAATCAAAAGGTTTGCTGCAGGAAAAACCATCACAGGAATTATCGTAGGCGGTATCGGAGCGATGATGCTCATCTGCTCACTTCCATTTGTCGTCGGACTCGCGCTGGCGGCAGCTATGGTGTATTACGGCTGGAAGCTGATGAACAACGGATCAGCTGATAACGGTGTATCATCTTTTGATCCGGAACCGGCTTCGGCTGCCTATCAATCTCACTTTGATGACGAATGGGAAGAATTTTTGAAGAAAAAATAATATCAGCATATGAGGAGGAATCAGGTATGGTATTCAAAAGAATGAGAGATATGTTTGTTGCGTCAGTTCATGAAGGTCTGGATAAACTGGAGAACCCAAAGGTGATGCTCAATCAATATGTCCGTGATATGGAAAGTGACATCATAAAAGCAAAACAAACAATTGTAAAACAGCACACGATTGCCTATCAATTTAAGAAAAAATATGAAGAAGCAGCTGAGGTGGCTGGAAAACGCAAAAATCAGGCACAGCTCGCATTTGACGCAGGTGAAGAAGAACTGGCGAAAAAGGCACTGACTGAAATGAAATATTTAGAAGGGAAGGCGGCTGAGCATAAAGTGTCCTATGAACAAGCCAACAGTCAGCTGACGGATCTGAAAGAACAGCTGGCTGCACTGGAAACAAAGCTTCAGGACGTAAAGGATAAAAAACAAGCGCTGATTGCCCGGGCCAATGCCGCGAAAGCAAAAGAGCATATGAATACGACATTTGACAAGATTGACAGCGAAAGCGCGTATCGTGAATTTTTGCGCATTGAAAATCGTATTGAGGAAATGGAAATCCGCGCGAATTATTCAAAGTCAGCAGAAGCCGGCACAGAACTCACACGAAAAGAATTCGCTGATGATGTGGAAGCGGAGATTGAAAACATGCGGGCGCTCTCGCTGCAAAAACAAGACCAGACATCACAAGCAGCAAATGAATAAGCGTGACGGGGAAGGATTTGCGGACAAGTCCTTCCCTTCCGCATGTACAATTCACAGGCTTTTCTTTTATAATAGAATGAATGACAAGGATGAAATCGAATGAAAAAAGTGCTGGGCAAACTGTTGATCATGGCTGGTATTCTTATATTTTTCGGCGTCGTGGTAAAAGACGTGTTTGCTGCGGGCTTGGGATTCGTAAGCGGCACTGAAGCCGATTCAGCCAGCGCATCGCCGGGGGATATCGACAGCGTGGTCATTGAGTCGGATCACAAGAATGTCCGGATCATAGCGGAAGAACGAAATGACATATCGGCAGGTATCTCAGGAAAATCGGGAAAGTTATTTGTCACTGAAAGCAAAAGGAAACTGAAGCTGACCGCAAAGGAAAAAGAATTTCAATTTTTGAATGGGTTTAACCGTTCTTTCCTTGTCGTCCGGCTTCCATATGATTATAAAGGTGATCTGACGGTGCGGACCTCAAGCGGGGACATATCTGTGGACGGGAATCAGCGTCTTGCGCTTACTGAGCTGAACGCAGCATCTGCGAGCGGAGATATGAGAGTGACGGACGTCCGCCTTCAAGAAGACATGAAAGTAAAGGGATCGTCCGGCGATGTCACCATTTCCAATACGGTCTCCAAAACAGCCGACATTGATTTAGCTTCAGGAGACGCGAATCTGGCTGATGTATCAGGCTCTCTTGATGTGAAGCTGACTTCAGGAAACTTAGATGCCGCACTGAAAAAGGTATCAGGTCCTGTATCTGTCACGCTGACAAGCGGTGATGCTGATCTGAGCCTTCCCGAAAACGGCAGCTTTACAGTCAAGGCTAAATCAGCGAGCGGGAGCGTCAGTTCGCCGTATTCATTTGCTGATACAGCACATAAAGATCATCATCACATTACAGGCTCGCAAGGAAGCGGCCGGCATCCAATTGATATCAAAACGGACAGCGGGGATCTAGTGATACGGTAGCACCAGGCAGAAGAAAGGAGGCGGACACCAGGAATGACAAAAAAACAGCTTCTCGGATTGATCATTGCTTTATTCGGCATCAGTATGTTTTTACAAATTATTGGAATAGGCGATCTGCTGTTTTGGCCGCTCTTTTTTCTGATTGCCGGCTATTTTTTGAAAAAATATTCCCGTGATTGGCTCGGCTCCGTCATGTACATCTTTGCCGCGTTTTTATTCTTGAAAAACCTCTTCAGCATCACCTTTAATTTATTCGGCTATGCGTTTGCCGCATTTCTGATTTACGCCGGGTACAGGCTTGTCAAAGGAAAGCCGATATTCGAACCGAATGAGAAACGGGTCGATCTCAATAAAAAAGAATGGCATGAGCCGGCAAAAGATGATAAACATCCCGACATGCGCAGCTTTTTTATCGGAGAGCTGCAAATGATGAAGCAGCCGTTTGACCTGAATGATCTCAATATCTCTGGTTTTATCGGTGATATTAAAATCGACTTGTCTAAAGCGATGATTCCCGAGGGAGAAAGTACAATTGTCATTAGCGGAGTCATTGGAAACGTTGATATTTATGTGCCATCAGACCTTGAAGTGGCTGCCAGCTCGGCCGTTTTTATCGGTGATATCAATCTGATCGGCTCAAAGAAAAGCGGATTAAGCACGAAGGTATATGCCGCGTCATCCGATTTCAGCGAGTCAAAGCGCCGGATCAAAGTGTCCGTTTCCTTATTTATCGGTGATGTGGATGTGAAGTACGTATGAGAAAAAAACTGCTTGCCAGTCTCCAGTGGCGTGCCATCCGTATGACTACGGGTATCAGTCTGCTCCTTTTTGCTTGCATGATCTCCTTTATGATGTTTTATTATCGGCTCGATCCGCTTGTTTTACTGTCGTCAAGCTGGTTTGGAATTCCGTTTATCCTGATATTGCTGCTGATCAGCGTGACGGTTGGCTTTGCCTCAGGGTATATGTACGGCAACCGGCTGAAGACAAGGGTTGATACCTTGGTCGAATCGATTTTAACCTTTGAAAACGGCAATTTCGCTTATCGAATACCGCCGCTGGGAGATGATGAAATCGGCCTGGCCGCCGATCAGCTGAATGAAATGGCGAAGCGCGTGGAGCTTCAAGTCGCTTCCTTGCAGAAACTTTCCAATGAACGTGCGGAATGGCAGGCGCAAATGAAGAAGTCAGTCATCTCAGAAGAACGCCAGCGATTGGCAAGAGATCTTCATGACGCAGTCAGCCAACAGCTTTTTGCCATATCGATGATGACATCGGCTGTGTTGGAACACGTCAAAGATGCTGACGGTAAAACAGTCAAGCGGATCAAGATGGTCGAGCATATGGCGGGGGAAGCTCAAAATGAAATGAGGGCGCTGCTGCTCCATTTAAGGCCTGTTACCTTAGAAGGGAAAGGGCTGAAGGAGGGGCTTACGGAGCTTTTGGACGAGTTCCGGAAGAAACAGACGCTTGATATTGAGTGGGATATTCAGGACACCCCGATATCTAAGGGTGTTGAAGACCATTTGTTCAGAATCGTGCAGGAGGCTCTTTCAAATGTATTTAGGCATTCAAAAGCCTCAAAAGTATCCGTGATTCTCGGCTTAAAGAACAATCAGCTCCGGCTCAAGGTCATTGATAATGGACAAGGCTTTAAAATGAATCAGGTGAAAGCATCCTCATACGGCTTAAACTCTATGAAAGAACGTGCAAGTGAAATCGGCGGGGTCGCCGAAGTGATCTCAGTCGAAGGAAAAGGCACACAAATCGAAGTGAAGGTTCCGATTTTTCCGGAAGAAAAAGGAGAGAACGAACGTGATTCGAGTATTATTGATTGATGATCATGAAATGGTCAGAATGGGGCTCGCGGCTTTTTTAGAGGCGCAGCCCGATATTGAAGTCATCGGCGAAGCGGCTGACGGCAGCGAAGGCGTGCGGCTTGCTGCTGAACTGTCGCCAGATGTCATTTTAATGGATCTTGTCATGGAGGGCATGGATGGCATTGAAGCCACAAAGCGAATTTGCCGGGAGCTCCCAGATCCGAAAATTATTGTGCTCACGAGCTTCATTGATGATGACAAAGTGTACCCGGTCATTGAAGCGGGTGCGCTCAGCTATCTATTGAAAACCTCAAAAGCGGCGGAAATCGCCGATGCCATCCGCGCCGCAAGCAAGGGAGAGCCGATGCTGGAATCAAAAGTGGCGGGGAAAGTATTATCCCGGCTGCGCCACTCAGGTGAACACGCGCTCCCGCATGAATCACTGACAAAACGGGAGCTTGAAATTCTCTGCCTGGTCGCAGAAGGAAAAACAAACAAAGAAATCGGCGAGGAACTGTTTATCACTATTAAAACAGTCAAAACCCATATCACCAATATGTTATCAAAACTCGATGTCAGTGACAGGACGCAAGCGGCCGTTTACGCGCATCGTCATCACCTCGTAAAATAGGTCATCTGTTATTTGGTCGCTCCTTTTGTCCCGAAGTCTCTGATTACCACATTGACCTTGTACTCGATTTCAGCCTTTGCAAAATAGTCATCCCATTTGGTTGAAATCTTTTTCCACTTGTGCGGATAATGGATTCTGACTTCGTTTCCTAAGTCGGTAGGATCGGCTTTTATATCCTTTTGGAGTGTGTTTACAAATCCCGTGACTGTTTTGTGTAACCTTTTAGCGAGGATGTTTTCAATTTCTTTAATATATGAATCCTTAAATGAATCTTCTTTCGGGTTCCAATCCTCAGACAGCCGGCCTTCGATGTTGCGGGTCACAGTGAATTTGAACGTTCCATCTTTGTACGCTGTCTTGATCTTTCGATTGCTTGAATAGACCTCATAAGAAAAGAAGTAGCCGTCATGCTTCAAGTCGATGACACCGCCTTTGACTGTACCGGTAAATAAGTTCATGTTTTGCACCTGGCCCGGTGTTAAGTCCGCGTGCCATAATCGATCTTTGATGATGGATGCCCCGGTAATCGCAAGTTTGCCGTTTTCTTTGCCGACATGAGGAATTGCAAAAGTATCGTCAGAGGTCAAGTGTGCTGAGACCTCTCCTAATGTAACGGGATCCATCATTCTGATCGTCACACTGTTATTCTCTGTCAGCTCATAAATGACATTGGATGCTGGATTTCCCTCATCAGTCATCTTCAGCAGATCTTTCGTTTTGCCGTCAGCGACAAACATATACGAGCTCCTTCTTGTACCATTGTCTCTGACAAATTGATTAATAAGCGCGTCCATTCCTGTATGACCGTCAAGTAACTCTTTTGACAGCAGAATAACACGCAAATGCTGAGAAAAAGTAGGGTAGTTTTTCAATGCGGAAGTCCTCAGTATTTGATGAACGGTTTCCCCCTTTGTTGATACGAGTTTAGTCGGGTCTGAGGATGAGCCTTCTTTCGTGCTGATTTTTTTAGGAACAAGAATTTGCTGTGTCAGCTCCAAATTCTTATCTTTCGGTTTGTCCAGACCTTCGCCGACGATAAGGCTCAATTCCTCAATGTTCCTGCTGTCCCAGCAGCCGGTAAGCAGAAGGGTGCACACGAAAACAATTAGAACGCTTTTTATCATTTTTCTGTTAGCCTCCTTTTGAGCGCAACGATCAAAAACAGTATAAAGGGCAGTAAAAACAGAAAGACGAAAGTGTATCCGAGGTAATCGCTATACATCATGACCTGATTGGTGTCGCTCGGCCACAGGGAAAAATAATAGGTAACCGCACCGACAAGAATCAATCCTTTTTTGATAGATAAGCCAAACGTCTTTTTTAACCCGCTTGCAGCGAAATAACCGTAAATGACGAATGTTGCGAAAAATTGAATGATCCAAACGATCAGTAAAAACGATTCAAACCGTTCGATGAATATGCCTTTTAGCTCAAAGGACTGAAAGAGAGAAATGGTGGGCCAGATTAACGTTTTAACCTCAGGCACAGTCAAAGCTCCGACAACAATGATGTACGTAATGATATATAAAGTAATCGGAATGAGAAATCCAATCGTCGCGTATCTGAATGTATATTTCTTTTTCTTCATATGCTCAGGAAGAAAAAGCATAATTTCCACCCCTAAAAAGGAGATGGAAACGATAGTAAGTGAATTGGCAATCGGAGAGAAGCCTTCGCCTAGTACCGGGCGCAAATTATTGATATCAAAAATTTTAAAGCTGATACCGAATACAACCAGCAAAATAATGATTGTAACCATTAAATAAAACGGAAACAGCCGTGACACATCACTCAGGCCGCCGATCATTAAATAAATCCCGCAGCAGATAAACGTAATAATAATTATTTGAATCGGCGTTCTCTCTAACAGGAAAAATTTAACGATTTCGGCCATTGCCCGGGCTTCAAAGCTGGCCACACCAATAAAATAACAGCAAATCAAAAGGCCGATGATGCTGCCAATCCATTTCCCAAGCCCTTCCCGCAAATACTCAAACAGAGAAGGGTATTGATGTTTTTTTTGAATGAGCGTATTTAAATAAATAAAAAAGATAAAAAAGACACCTTCTAATATCAGCACGATCCAGCCGTCAGGAGTATTCGCCTTAGTGGTCAGCGCTCGTGGCAATGTTAAAAGACCGGCCCCGAGCATCGTATTCGCTATAATTGAAATCCCCTGGAAGGTATTAAGTTTGATTGGAGTCTGTTTTTGGCTCATTTGGATTATTCGCCTCTTTTGGTTTGTTTTTAATTGGGAGACGGATAATGGAATCATCCGTATTTTTCAAACTGAAGAATCCGTTTGGAGAAAAATACGGAGATCCAAAGCTCGTTTGTCTCGTTAGGTGCGTATAAATCACAAGCATAAATAAAATAATCCCGTACAGCCCGAGCATAGCGGCGGAAAACATCGAAATAAAACGCAGCACCCGGAAAGAAAGCCCCATTCCGTATTGGGGAACGGTAAATGATGAAAGGGCAATGACGCTGACAACGATGACCATAATCGAACTGACGAGATTCGCCTCTACAGCCGCCTGTCCGATGACAACGCCCCCGACAAGACCGATCGTTTGGCCAAGCGGATTCGGGAGGCGCAGCCCGGCTTCTCTCAGAAGCTCGATCGTCACTTCCATCAGCAGGGCTTCGAATATCGGCGGAAACGGCACGTTTTCCCTGTTTGCCGAAATCGTGACAGCAAGCGCTGTCGGGAGCAGCCCTTGGTGGAAGGACACGAGTGCGATATAAATCGATGACAAAAACAAGGTGATGAAGATAGAAGCGAAACGCAGCAATCGGATAAGAGATGCTGAGATCCAACGCTCATAGTAGTCATCCGGAGATTGCATCAGTACACCGAGAGAAACCGGGACCAGCAGCACAAATGGTGAACTGTCGACCAAAATGGCCACCCGGCCGTTATATAGGGCAGACGATACCTTGTCAGGTCTTTCCGTATTTTGAATCTGCGGAAACGGCGAATATTTATTATCTTCAATGATCTCCTCAAGCGTTCCGCTGTCCTGAATATCCTCCAGCTGGACATTTTTAAGCCGCGCTTTCACTTCTTTGATGACGGACTTTTTTGCTCTGCCTTCAATGTACATAATGGCCGCCGGCTTCAGCTCGTTTTTGCCGATCATGATTTTTTTAGTGGTTAATTTCGGATGAGAGGTTCTTTGTCTGATCAGAGCGAGATTTGTATTGATATCTTCCACAAACGCAACTTTTGGTCCGCGAACCACTTTTTCAGTTGTCGGCTCTGCCAGGCTTCTGGTTTTTTTCTTTCCTGTAGACAGGATATAGACATGATCCAATCCGTTAATAAATACAGCACAATTGCCGCTAAGAATAGACTTGACCGTTTTTTCCGCGGTTTTAACCGGTCTTGCGTCAAGCTGGTCAAGACGTTTTTTGACCTGATCAAGCGTGAGTGTCTCTTCATCTTTGATTAAGGTTTGCATCGATTCTGAAACCTTCTGCTGATCATTCAGTTCACTAAAATAGAGATAGTAAAAAACAAGCCCGTTGGAGAGCATTTTTTTGTTTTTTACTAGATCATCGTTTTCTTTTAATTTAGGAAGCACCAATGCTAAATTATCGTGTATATATTCCTTAAACTCTGTTTGTTCCAACGAGGTCACCTCTTGTCCAAAACCTTAGTAGAGGTTATCTTTTCCTGTTAAATAAATGATATACTGTGTTACAGTATTTCATGGCAGAAGTTTTTTTATGAAAGCGGAGGATACGGAGTGGCACAGGTAAGACTCGCAGGAAAACAAGAAGAAATCGAACAGCTCATCAAATCTTTTGAAAAGAATTATGATGTCTCCTATACATCAAAGGAGTACGGCAGGACGAATCCAAAGTACAAATATTCAAAGGATTCCCGCGTATATCTCGAATTAAAATTAAAATCAGCCAAGATCGAAAAATAAAAAGGATTTTTTGTGTCACTGGCGAATTATGATCTATTGAAGCAACCGTTATGGAGGGATACATAAATGGAATACAGAATTGAACGAGACACCATGGGAGAAGTAAAAGTTCCAGCTGACAAATTTTGGGGCGCCCAAACACAGCGAAGCAAGGAGAACTTCAAGATCGGTTTTGAAAAAATGCCGATGCGTGTTGTGAAGGCGTTTGCAATATTAAAACGAAGCACAGCGCTCGCTAATAAACGCCTTGGCAATCTGGATGCGGAAAAAGCGGAAGCGATTGCAGCGGTTTGTGATGATGTGCTCAAAGGCAAATACGATGACAACTTCCCGCTTGTCGTATGGCAGACAGGAAGCGGCACACAAAGCAATATGAACATGAATGAAGTGGTAGCCAACCGCGCGACTGCTCTATTAAAAGAAAAGAACTCTGATCAAACGATTCATCCAAATGATGACGTGAACCGCAGCCAAAGCTCCAACGACACATTCCCGACAGCGATGCATGTGGCCGCTGTTTTGGCTGTTTACGAGCAGCTTGTGCCTGCGCTTGACCAGCTTCGCAATACATTGGATGAAAAAGCGAAAGCATACAACGATATTGTCAAAATCGGGCGCACGCACCTTCAGGATGCTACGCCTCTGACGCTCGGACAGGAAATCAGCGGATGGGTTTACATGCTGGATCGTTCGAAGGAAATGATGTTGGAAGCGACAGAAAAAATGCGTGCGCTGGCAATCGGGGGAACGGCTGTCGGAACGGGAATCAACGCTCACCCAGAGTTTGGAGAGCTTGTCTCAGAAGAGATCACAAAACTGACCGGCCAAACGTTCACCAGCTCGCCGAATAAATTCCACGCGCTGACAAGCCATGACGAAATCACTTATGCACATGGCGCATTAAAAGCGCTTGCGGCTGACTTAATGAAAATCGCGAACGATGTCAGATGGCTTGCGAGCGGACCTCGCTGCGGCATCGGGGAGATTGTCATCCCTGAAAATGAACCGGGCAGCTCCATTATGCCTGGTAAAGTCAACCCGACACAAAGTGAAGCATTAACAATGATCGCAGCGCAAATCATGGGGAACGATGCGACAATCGGCTTTGCGGCGAGTCAGGGGAACTTTGAACTGAACGTGTTTAAGCCTGTGATTATTTACAACTTCCTGCAGTCTGTGCAGCTGCTGAGTGACGGCATGAATTCCTTCCATGATAAATGTGCTGTCGGTATTGAGCCTGACAAAGAAACCATTCAGGAAAACCTGTCAAATTCATTAATGCTCGTTACGGCGCTGAATCCGCATATCGGATATGAAAACGCGGCGAAAATCGCCAAGCTCGCCCATAAAGAGGGATTGACGCTGAAAGAAGCGGCTTTGAAGCTTGAATTGCTGACAGACGAGCAATTTAACGAAATGGTTAAGCCGGAAGATATGGTAAAACCAAAGGCGTAATAGAAAGAAAAAAACGGCTGCTGTTTAAGCAGCCGTTCTTCTAAATATACTGCTGTTTTAATAGATATTTAAGCTGCTCCGCATCTTTGGCGAGAGTTTCAGACTCCGTCAGATTATGGATCATCCCTTTTATGATCGCCAGCTTCGGTGTTTTTTTCTTCATTTCTGCTTCAAGTATGTCCAAGCTCTCCGATAATTCAAGAGAGGAGTTTGTGTTTAAGCTGTTAATTTTGTCACGAAGGCTTTTCACAATCGATTCAGTCAGCGGGTCAGGCCGTCCGTGCGTAAGAGGCCCAAATAAAGAGCTTGCCTCTTCCAATGTGACGAAAGGCTTATCGTTTCGTTCAGACATGCCTTGTACCATATCATCAATTCTATTCATCATGATATCAGCTAATTGGTCAGGCTTCACAGTGTGGCCGAGCAGGATCATGCATTCCAGATAAATCTGGCTAATGCCCTCTATTAAGAAACAAAGCTCTGCAGTATACGGTTCCGCCTTTTTTCCGTAAATGTTCAGCAGGCTGTCGATATGAAATTGAAGTGAGGACTGGCGGACTTTTTTTGCGCATTGCTCCACTTCTGCTGTGTAAGGCAGAGAACCCTCCTTCATCTGCATGCCGATAAAATCCTTGTGTTCAAGGATGTTTTCATAGAGCACGGTCAGCTGTTTACGGTAAGCTGTTCTGGGGCTGTCACCCTTCGTTTGTATATTTAAAATTCGGGTAAACGTTTTATCGTAATAGTAATTCAGCATAGACAGAAGAAGCGCTTCTTTCGAAGGAAAATAAATATAAAAAGCGCCTTTAGATATTTTGCATGCTTTTGCGATTTCCTGAACTGATGTTGAGTTATATCCTTTTTGGGCAAATAGTTTTAAGGCTGTTTCAATAATCAGCTTTTCTTTTTCCTTCAATGGTTCCACCCTTTCGGAGCCCGGGGGCCTGCATAGGATATGACCATATAGTCACACCTTCTGTTATAAAATTAACCTTATTGTAACTTGTTTTTTTATCATGTATTATTTATATTATAAGTTGAGATGACCAAACGGTCAAAGCTCAAGCGAAAGGGTGAATCTTAAATGAAAGAATTGGATGAAATGATCAGCCGCTTGCGAAACAGAGGAATTAAAGTGGAGAAAGTCAAATATCCGAAGCAGACCTTGTCAGAGAAAAAATGGGTTCATCAATGCAAACAGCCGCTCAAAACAAATTACAGAGATTTTAACGGCTATTCTTTTACATGAAAAAATAGACTGCAAAAGCATTTACAGTCTATTTTGGAACGGCTATTCGATATGTTACACCCGTTTTGTCATTTTCAATTGAGATAGACGCCTGATGAAGAGTTAAAATTCGTTTTACGATGCTGAGACCAATGCCGAATTCGCCTTTCTTCCCTTTATTAAAAGGCTCATAGAGGCTGGAGAGCATCTCATCTTCAATATGCGGGCCGTCATTTTTAATGGTGATCACGATATTCCGATCATCTTGTTTCATGCTGATTTCTATTTTTGCCGCAGCATAACGGATTTGATTTTCCAGAATATTCTCGAGAAGTTTATTCCATTGCTCCGGATCGCCAGGCATCAGAATGTCTTCCGCTACATTAATTTCCCACGATAATTCTTTTCGCGCCCACTTGAGTCTTTCAATGACTTCTTCTGTCACTTCCACGATACTGAACATATCGTATTGCACTTTTTGCTTCGCTAAATAATCCAGCTTCGTTAAATATAATAAATCCTTTATTTTTTTCTCCAGCTTAAGAGCTTCGCCTTCAATGACATCTACTGTATTTTCAAGGTCTCCTTTAGGAAAAATCCCATCTTTAATCGATTGCGTATAGCCTCTGATGACCATAACCGGCGTCTTTAAATCGTGAGAGATATTTTGCAATAGGGTTCTTTCTGTTTCGTCCTTTTGCACAAGCTTTTGGCGCATCTCTTCAATGGTATGGCCCAATTTGCCGATCTCATCTTTCCGATCCACTTTCACTGGGTCATCCCAATCCTGTTCGGAAATCCGTTTGACGTGCTTTTCAAATGACACGAGAGGCCTTGATAAATACTTCGCAAGCCAAATGGCCGGAATCCAGCTTAATAAAATGACAACAGCTATAATAAACAGAAGCTGTTTGAATAGGGTATAGGCCAAATCGTCCCGATAAGAATCAAGCGCGTAAGAGAGCATCATAGCTGATTGTCCATTGACGGAAAGCCCCTTTTTGATGACAAAAAATACTTTCTCTCCATTGACGTCTGCGCTGTACCGTTTCTTTTCGTCCTTCTGTTTATCGGCCAGCTTGTACACCTTATGGATAAACGAAGACGACAGAATGCTTAAATCCTTGTCTGAAGAAGATTTTTCATTTTCAGGCAAAAGCACGTGCTGTACGGAGCGGACGGTTGTCGGCGCCGTGGCTTCCTCGCTGTAATAGCGCCTTTCAATTGAACCCGGCAGGCGGTACTCCGTCAGAACATGCTGTTCATTTTCAATCGTCGCATACGTTTCATTGGTGAAGAAATCGCGCAGCGTGTTTGAAAATAACACAAGCAGCAAAATGGATATCGCTAACAGGATGCCGGATATGACAACCCATATTTGAAACGAGAGCGGCTTGTTTTTCATGATGTCATCATCCTGTAGCCGAACCCGTAAATCGTCTCCACCTTCAATTCAGGCATCTTTTTGCGCAGTCTCCGGACGAGGTCATCAACGACCCGGTCTGTTCCAAAGTAGTCATATCCCCATACTTTAATGAGAATATCCTCACGAGAGTATGGGTGTCCTTTATGATGGATAAATAACAGCAGCAGATCAAATTCCTTCGCCGTTAAATTGATGATATTTCCGTTTTCATCATAAACCTCGCGGGCGTCTTCTGAGACCCGATACGAGGAGACGGCGATTTCATGTTTTTGTACAGGCGGAGCGTCCTTATAAACGAGCTCCAGCAGCTTTTGCACACGTATAATCAGCTCCCGCGGCAGGAAAGGCTTTGAAATATAGTCGTTGCTGCCAAGCTCTAAGCCAAGCACTCTGTCAATATCTGCATCTCGGGCGGAAATAAAAATAACAGGCACGTCAGGGTCTTTCTCTTTGATTTCTTTTATTAATGTATAGCCGTCGGTATCCGGCAGCATGATATCGAGAATCCACAGATGGGGAGACGGCGTCATTTTCTTTCTGGCGTCTTCACCTTTCGTAAAAGATGTAATGTTCCAGCCCTCATTCTCTAAATACTTCGTCAGCAGTTCATTGAGGTTATCCTCATCTTCAACTAGATAAATGGTGTATGACAAGGCTCTTCACATCCTTTCAACGTCATTATAAACTAGTTTTAACATAAGGCAGGCGATTTTCATAATTTCACATATTCTTTTCATTTTTATCCCACAATGTTTGTTTATGATATGTATAAGGGAAGAAAGGAAGAAAAAGAGCGAGGAAGATGCAGGATGATCAAACATATTCTATTTTGGTGCTTTGCTTTTCTCCTCATCATTGGGACAATTGAACTTGTACATGCGATGAATATGTAACGATAAATGAAAAACCGTTAAAGGAGTGTAAGAACATGGATTATCGACGTGATGACCAAAATGATCAACATCAAACAGAATCTTCACATACAGAACATCAGGATACAGAAAACCGGCAGCAGATTAACCAGCCTGAACAGGAATTGCTTGACGCGCCTGTTTCGTATGAAGCGGGACGGAAAGAAACGGCTTCCGCTTTAGAAATGGAAAAGACAGAAACGGCTGTGAAAAAAGAAAAGAAACGAAGAGCCGCATGGCTGAGCCCGATTTTAGGCGGGATTATCGGCGGGGGCCTGATGCTCGGGATCGCGCCTTATCTGCCGTCGGATCAAGATCAGACGACCGAGACCGCTTCCGCCAATAAACAGGTGCAGTCAGATAATTTTACAACGACACCGATCACGAATGCTTCAAACGTCGCGGATATGGTAGAGGATTTAGAGCCGACGATTGTCGGAATCTCAAATATCCAAACCTCGCAAAATAACACTTTCGGCACGGGAGGCGGTTCCAGCTCAGAAAGTGAAAGCGGAACCGGGTCAGGCGTCATTTTCAAAAAAGACAGTAATAAAGCGTATATCATTACAAATAACCATGTCGTTGAAGGCGCGAATAAGCTGACTGTCACGTTATACAACGGAGAAACAGAGACTGCCAAGCTTGTCGGCAGCGACGCCATTACTGATTTGGCTGTTCTGGAAATCAGCGGCAAAAACATCAAAAAAGTGGCGAGCTTCGGTGACTCTTCACAGCTGCGTACGGGAGAAAAAGTAATCGCCATCGGAAATCCGCTCGGACAGCAGTTTTCCGGTACGGTGACACAAGGCATCATCAGCGGATTGAACCGGACGATTGATGTGGATACCACACAAGGCACGGTGGAAATGAACGTGCTGCAAACTGACGCAGCGATCAATCCGGGGAACAGCGGAGGCCCGTTAATCAATGCAAGCGGCCAGGTCATTGGCATCAACAGTTTGAAGGTGAGCGAAAGCGGCGTAGAGTCACTTGGATTTGCGATCCCGAGCAATGATGTCGAGCCGATTGTTGACAGTCTGCTGGAAAATGGAAAGGTAGATCGTCCGTTTTTAGGCGTGCAAATGATTGACATGTCACAAGTACCGGAAACGTATCAGGAAAATACGCTCGGCCTGTTTGGAGATCAATTGGGCAAAGGTGTTTATGTAAAAGAAGTTCAGGCAAATTCACCAGCGGCAAAAGCAGGTATTAAATCTGAGGATGTCATTGTCAAACTAAACGGTAAAGACGTGGAAAGCAGCGCGGATATCCGTCAGATCCTTTACAAAGACTTGAAAGTCGGAGATAAAACGACAATTCAAGTGCTGCGAAACGGAAAAACGAAAACCTTGAACGTGACACTGACCAAGCAGACAGAAAGCAGCTCAAGCTAGGAGTAATCAAAAAGCTGAACCCGAAAAGGGTTCAGCTTTTTTTATCCTAAGTAAGCGGAAAGCATCCACACTTGTTTTTCAACTTCATCAATTAATCCGACAAATAAGTCCGCTGTCGCATTGTCTTGATTCTCTTCAGCCAGGCCGATCACGAATTTAGATTCGCCGCTGATTTGTTTGTAGTCGTTTACCAATGCTTGTACCATTTCTGACGCTGATGTTTCGTTTCCGCTGTCAGTGATAGACGCATGCTCAGTGTATTCCTTCAATGTGGCAACAGGCTGGCCGCCGATCGCCAGCAGGCGTTCAGCAATGGTATCGAGTGTTTCCGCCGCATGGTCATACAGTTCTTCAAATTTTTCATGTAATGTAAAGAAATGCGGCCCTTTCACATACCAATGGAAACGGTGGAGCTTAGAGTATAAAAGAAACCAGTTTGATAATTGTGTGTTCATTGAATTCTCAACTAATGTTTGATTTGTTTTTGCGTTTTCAGTTTTCATAAGATAACGTCCTCCTTGTGATCTGTTAATTTAATTATACAACATATTAATTAAAAATCAATACTAAATTATAATAATTATAATTTAGATGAGCTGAATAGTTTTTTCTTTAGGATAGACTCCCATGCAGACCAAGGAAAAAGCGATCGGAATAACAAGGTGAGCTTGATGCCTTTTCCGATCGGGTATCGCAATTTCTTTAGATGCTGTTTTGTCGCCAATTGATATATGAGGTCGGCAACCTCTTGAGGATCTCCGCTTTCATCTGCGTTTTTTTCAACGTAGGAAAGGATCTTTTTGTAGTATTGATGATAGGCTGAATCGTCAGCAGGCACCGACATATAATGTGATAATGAGGTTGACCAGATCGATGTCTTGTATGAGCCAGGCTCGACCAATGCGGTTTGGATACCGAACGGAAGCAGCTCCGCACGCAGGCTCTCAGAAAAACCCTCCAATGCATGCTTAGAAGAGGCATAAGGCGACAGCGCGGGGAATCCGGTCAGACCGCTGATGCTGCTCATGTTTATAATCTTTGCTCCGCTATGCTTTCTTATGTAAGGCAGAACGGTTTTTGTCACATGAATTACTCCGAAGACATTCGTTTCAAATTGTTGTCTGAAATGTTCCATCGGGACATCCTCGACAAATCCCCCGTAAGCCGTTCCTGCGTTGTTGACGAGAAGATCAATGGGAGCGTAAGCGCTAACGGCGTTTCCAAATGAGGCGATGGATTGCTCATCGGTGACATCGAGAGCGGTAATATGAATAGAATCAGCCACATTGTGTGCTGCGGCCAATTCCCGAAGCTCTTCTGCTTTCTCAGGCTGTCTTGTTGTGGCAATCACGAAAAATGACTTGGCGAGCTTCACGGCTGCCAGCTGGCCAAAGCCTTTTGACGCTCCTGTTACGATTGCGATTTTTTTATTCATCATAAACCTCCTCATGTAACTGCTACAGCTATTGTACAATCATGAACGGAAAATGACGCTTATAAAAGAATTTTTATACAATAATTCGGAATTATTCTATAATAAAACCAAAGAAGGAAAGGGGTTTTATGTTATGGCGTTGCAAGGGGTAGACCAAAGATGGGATATTGATTCATTTTTTAAGGGCGGGAGCCAGTCAGAAGAATTCAAGGGATATATCGAAAAACTGTCACAAATCCTGCGTGCATTTCAAGACATGACGGATGCGTTTCAGGTGCCCGAATCGTCTGAAGAGGCTGAAGGGCTGACGGCAATACTTGATGTATTCGAACAGATATCCGTCAAGCTTCAGCAGGCCGGCGCTTTTGTCGCTTGTCTTCAGGCTCAAAATATCAGTGATCACAAGGCTAATGAGTATAAATCGCTGATGCATCAGCTTTCTGCAGATTTTCAGTCCTCTCTCGTCACATTAGATCATAAGCTTGTGGACATTGAACAAGACGTGTGGAATGAATTGTTAACAAAACCGGGATTATGCGATGTATCGTACATATTAAATGAAAGAAGACAGAGGGTCGCCGAAAAGCTCGGCCCCGGTAAAGAAAAACTGATTGGAAACCTTGCGGTGGACGGATATCACGCTTGGAGTGACTTATACAATATGGTTGTCGGGAAAATGACGATCCCGTATGAGGAAAATGGCGGGAACAAGCCATTGTCTGTCGGTCAGGCTGAAAATATGCTGGCTCATCAAGACCGTGCTGTCAGAAAAACAATATATGAACGTTTGCATCAAGCGTGGAAAAGCAAGCAGGATATTTTCAGCAGCACGCTGAATCATTTGGCGGGATTCCGGCTTGAAACCTATCATGCGCGCGGCTGGGAGGATGTCCTGAAGGAGCCGCTGCAAATCAACAGGATGAAAAAAGAAACACTGGATACGATGTGGCAGGTCATCACCGAAAACAAGCAGCCGTTCGTTCAGTTTCTGAACCGGAAAGCGTCCATGCTCGGTCTTGAAAAGCTCAGCTGGTACGATGTTGAGGCCCCAATTGGGTCTGATGGAAAGGTCTACTCATATGATGAAGCCGCAAATGTTATCGTCAGCCAGTTTTCAACGTTTGGCAAAAAGCTTTCCGCTTTCACTGAGAAAGCGTTTCGGGACCGCTGGATAGAAGCGGAAGACAGAAGCGGAAAAAGAGTCGGCGGCTTTTGCACGAGCTTTCCGGACAGCGGGGAATCGCGGATTTTCATGACATTTTCGGGAAGCGCCTCAAATGTATCAACGCTTGCCCATGAGCTCGGGCACGCGTTCCATCAGGAAGCGATGCTCAACGTCAGGCCGTTAAACCGATCCTACGCGATGAACGTAGCGGAAACGGCTTCAACGTTTGCCGAGATGATTGTGGCAGACGCGACTGTTCAGCAGGCGGAGACGAAGGAAGAAAAGCTTGTCCTTCTCGAGGATAAAGTGCAAAGAAGCGTTGCTTTCTTCATGAATATCCATGCCAGATTCCTATTCGAAACGAGGTTTCACGAAGAACGAAAGCGGGGAGCAGTACCGGCAGACCGTCTGAATGAGCTGATGGAGGAGGCGCAAAAAGAGGCATACTGCAATGCGTTAGGAGAGTATCATCCGCTCTTTTGGGCGTCGAAGCTCCACTTTCATATCACGAGGGTGCCGTTTTACAATTTCCCTTATACGTTCGGTTATCTGTTTTCTCTCGGCATTTATGCACTGGCGCTTGAAGAAAAAAACGCGTTCGAAGAGAAGTATATCGCGCTATTGCGAGATACGGCTTCTATGACCGTGGAAGATTTGGCGATGAAGCATTTGGGCGCTGACATTACGAAGCGCGGTTTTTGGGAGAATGCCATCAAGCTGGCTGTGCGGGACGCGGAAATCTTTTTGCAAATGACTGAATCTTAAAGAAAAGCCGTGGCGTCATACGCCTCGGCTTTTTCAATTCTTCTCTGAATGAGGATTTCATTCTCGGGACATACCTAAAACAAATGGGATTCTACAGGGGGGAAACATATGCATTTGATTAGAGCAGCCGGTGCTGTTTGCCTCGCAGTGGTTCTGATTGCGGGCTGCCGTCTCAATGAAGACCAGCAGCAGGCAAAAGGAGAAAATACAGCCGTCACCCAACTGAAGTCTGTTCCTTACAGCGATTTCTCGCTTCGGGTGAGTTACGGGGATGGAGAGCATGATCGTTATGAAGTTGTATATACAAAAAATGGAACTCGTGAAATAGCGGAAATACAGGATAAGCTCTCTGGCGTAAACCAGGAGGGGGAAGAAGCATTGGATGAGATGAAAATGATCCTGAGCGAGCTTTCCGTGACAGAACATATGGCGGAATCAGAAGTGATACACAGTGTGCTGGCAGCGTTTAATTTGGACAGCCATTATGACCATATCGACTTAAAACTAAAGCTGAAGAATGGCTCAATAAGAGAAATTAAGAAATAATCCTGTGATAAAAAACCCATAAACGCCAATTATGTCCAAAAAACTAATTGAAAATGATTTTCAAAGTCATTGTTTTCTGCTACAATGAGGGATATATGACCATATCAAATGGCTGAATATCGAATCACTTGCATTGATGACAATTGACTTAACACGCATGTATATAGAAAACGTGCAATACATAGTGCTGCTAAAAAGCCAGCAAAAAGGAGCGGTTATGGGTATGAGTGCAATTTCTACAGAAACGCTGAGCTTAGGATACGGGGATGCCGTTATTATTGATGAGTTGAATTTAACCATTCCAAAAGGTGAAATTACCGTATTTATTGGCAGCAATGGCTGCGGAAAATCGACACTTTTACGTTCATTAGCGCGTCTGATGAAGCCGAGAGGCGGTTCAGTGCTGCTGGAAGGAAGAGCGATTGCCAAGCTTCCAACGAAGGAAGTCGCAAAAGAGCTCGCAATCCTGCCGCAGGGTCCTTCGGCTCCAGAGGGGCTGACGGTGCACCAGCTGGTGAAGCAAGGAAGATATCCTTATCAAAACTGGCTGAAACAGTGGTCAAAAGAGGATGAGGCAGCAGTTGAGAGAGCGCTTAAAGCAACAAAACTTGAGGACATGGCTGACCGCGCCGTCGATTCTTTGTCAGGAGGACAGCGCCAGCGGGCTTGGATCGCGATGACGCTTGCGCAGGAAACGGATATTATCCTTCTGGATGAGCCGACGACGTATTTGGACATGACGCACCAAATTGAAATACTTGATTTGCTGTTTGAGCTGAATGAAAAGGAAGAGCGGACGATTGTTATGGTTCTCCATGACTTAAACTTGGCGTGCCGCTATGCGCATCATCTTGTGGCTATAAAAGATAAACAAATTTATGCTGAAGGCCGTCCGGAAGAAGTCATCACTTGTGATCTTGTGCAAAATGTGTTTTCTATGAACTGTCAGGTCACACAGGACCCGCTGTTCGGAACGCCTCTTTGCATCCCTCATGGCAGGGGCAGATGCATTGTCCGGGAAGCGGCTTTTACATCACATGGATAAATAAACGCCAGCTAAAGGAGCTTTCACTTGAGAAAGCTCCTTGCTGTTTTTTCGAAAGGAAGATGGAAAATGGAACAAAAACTTAAGGAACAGCTCGATGGATTGCTGGAGAAGTATACGGAGCTTCTGCTTGGTGAATCAAACAATGAGCTAAAAGAAGAAGTGAAGCAATGGATTTTGTACACGCATATAGCCAAAAGCATGCCGCCCCTCGCTAAGCATTGGAATGCGACATATCCTGACGCGAAGCAGGGCATTAAAGATGTCATTCAGCATATTAAGGAATTAAATGAAATGCATCGAAACAAATAATAATTAAAAAAGCAGTCTGCCAATCACAGCAGACTGCTTTTTTGTGATGCTGCCGTTTGATCTGGCGCGAAGGAATCCATAAAAGTCCGCAGCGCGCTGCTGATAAACGAATCTTTTCGGACAATAAATTCTGTTTTCATCTGTCTGAGAGCCTTAGGCAGCGGGTACAAGCGAATCGACCCTTCAGCCTCGTGTTTTTGCACAACCGTTCTTGGCAGCAACGAGATGCCAAGACCTGCTGTAACCCCGCCGATAATCGCTTCAAGCGTACCAAATTCCATCATGACCGGCTGTGTGACGCCGGCAGAGCGCAGCCATTTTTCAAGTGTTTCCCGATACGAACAGCCTGTGCTGTAAACGAGAATCGGCTTTGTGATGGCTTCCTCTGCATCGGATACGGAAGCTGCCGAAACAACCACTGGTTCTTCCTCAAATGCAGGATAGGACACGAGCTCGGGATGATTGCATTCACATCCGATAAAGGCGCCATCCAATTCATACCGGAGAACTTTATCAAGGAGAAATTGTGTATGACCTGTTGTTAAAGACAGCTGGACGTTTGGATGTTCTTCATAATATGAAGCCAAAAGCTTCGGAAGCCTTACTGCGGCGGTTGTCTGAGTGGAGCCGATCATAAGCGGCCCGCTTGGTTCGAGAGAGGATGAGAGCGCTTTAGACGCTTCATCCAGCAGGCCGATAATTTTATTGGCGTAGTCCAGCAGCAACTTTCCGCTTGCAGAAAGTGTCATGCCCCGATTATGGCGCAAAAACAGCATGGTGCCCAGCTCAGCTTCCAATTGCTGAATTCTGGCTGTGACATTCGATTGCACATAGCCAAGCTGCAGGGCTGCTTTCGTAATGGAGCCTTCACGGGCTACCATTTGAAACACACGTAAATCTCCGCTTTCCATTTTGAATTCCTCCGTTTGTTTGTTGCTATCAATCTGAGTGATAGCAAGTATCTTTAACAATCATTATACGTAACACCAAACCTAGATTACAATGGAATCAGCAAGATAATTTCATAAACAGCAAGGAGTGGCGGCAATGAATGTCATGAACAAAATAGCTCTCGTAACAGGGGGCGCAACAGGAATCGGAAGAGCAGCCAGTATAGAATTGGCAAAACGCGGAGCGGTTGTTGCGGTGAATTATTCACGTTCGCAATCCGAAGCGGAGGAAACAGTGGAAATGATTCGAAAAGATGGCGGGCAAGCCTTCTCCATACGAGCAGATGTATCAAAAAACAGCGAAGTGCAGGACATGGTTCACTCGATCGTAAAAACGCACGGCACGATTGATGTTTTAGTCAATAACGCCAGCATTACACGGCATATTCCAATGGATGATCTTGAAGCGGCGACAGAAGATGTCTGGGATGAGCTGTACGCTGTCAACGTGAAAGGGATGTTTTTCTGCGCGCGGGCAGTGGTTCCGTTCATGAAAAAAAGCAAGGCTGGAGCGATCGTAAATGTCGGCAGCATCGCAGGGTTAACCGGGGCGGGTTCATCTATGCCTTATGCAGTGTCAAAATCGGCGGTGCACGGTTTAACGAAATCATTGGCTCACGCCTTAGCGCCCGAAATCAGAGTGAGCGGTGTAGCACCGGGAGCTGTCGCAACGAGATGGTGGGCTGGCCGGGAAGAAAAAATGAAAAACATGATCGGCGCTTTGCCGCTGCAGCGTATTGCTGAACCGGATGATGTCGCCAAATTGATCTGTTCGCTTGTTGAACAGGAATCACTTACAGGTCAAATCATCACAATTGACAGCGGACAGACGCTGTAAAGAGAGGGGATGCGGGGGATGCCATTTGTACAGATTCATTTACGGGCGGGAAGAAGTGAAGCGTGGCTTCAAAAACTAAGCAGGACCATCCATCAATCGATGATCGAAGAAATCAATGTGCCGGAAGATGACTATTTTCAAGTCATCAGGCAATATGAAAACAGCGAATTTTTTTATGATCTGTCTTATCTGCGGGTCGAGCGTACTGATGAATTGATATACATTCATTTTACGTTGAAAGATTCAAGAACAACTGAACAGAAAAAAGCGCTTTACCACTCAATCGCAAGCCGGATTCAATCCGGGCTTGGTGTAAGAAAAGAAGATGTGTTTATCATACTGGCCGGAAATCAGGATGAGGATTGGTCCTTCGGAAATGGAAGGGCTCAGATGATCGAATAAAAAACCCCGCGGGTTGACCCGCGGGGCGCTCTATTAATGTGAAGGTGATTCAACGGCTTGTGCCGCTTTCTCTTTTACTTGTTCATCCGTTTTCTTATTCGATAGCTTGATAGGTTTTAAGAACAAGGTAAATACGGCTCCGACTGCGATAAAGATCAGGCCTGTATAAAACACGCTGTGGAGCGAATCCATCAACGATGTTTTTAAAATCGGTATAATATGGGATGAGAAAGCCGCAGGGATTTGTTTCAATGCGTCCGGACTGAACAGTGATTGCAGCAGCCCTTGCGGATTTGTATCAATCATACTCTTTAGCTGGTTGGCAAATGAGCTTGCCTGTGCCGGAAGTGAGTCTAAATACGGCACCAGTTTATCTGTTAATAAGTTTCCTGATCTCGCATTCATTACAGTTCCAAGCATGGTAATGCCGAATGTTCCTCCGATAGAACGGAAGAATTGGCTGGATGATGTGACAACCCCAAGCTCTTCTTTCGAAAAGCTTTCCTGTAAAGCCAGTGTCAGAATCGGCATAACCAGACCCATTCCCAGACCAATAATCGCCATATACGATGTAGCGACAAGCTTGCTCGTATCAAGACCCAAAGTCGTTAACAGCAGGAATCCTCCGGCCATAATCAGCATGCCTGTAATGATTTGCGGTTTAATGCCGATTTTGTAAACCAGCTGGCCGCCGATAATACTTGTAATAATCATTGAGATCATCATCGGTGTCATAATCGTGCCTGATTCAGACGCGCTTACACCGACAATTCCCTGCATAAAGAAAGGAACAAACGTAATTGCACCAAACATGCCGATACTCATAAAGAAACCGATCAAGTTTAAAAATGTAAACGTTCTGTTTTTAAATAGATACATTGGCAGGATCGGCTCTTTTGCTTTTGATTCTACGATAATAAAGCTGACAATGCCGATCAGCGCGAGTGCGAACAAGCCAAGAATCTGCCATGAACCCCACGCGTAATCTTTTCCGCCAAAACTTAAGGCGAGAAGGAGGCTGACAATCCCGACTATCATCGTGAAAATTCCAGCGATATCGAAGTTGATCGGACCAGTCTGCTGGCGGCCCTGTAACCCTCTGGCAATAAAAATAACCGCAATAATTCCGACTGGAAGGTTAATGTAGAAAACCCATTTCCAGTTTAGCGAGTCTACAATCCAACCGCCGATTTGCGGCCCAATCACTGAGGCCAGCCCGTAAATCGCGCCAAAGACCCCTTGGAATTTAGCGCGCTGTTTTCCAGTGAACAAGTCACCGATGACAATCATCGCCATCGGCATCATAATGCCTCCGCCGATTCCCTGCAGTCCGCGGAAAATAATCAATTCTGTCATATTGTTGGCCATTCCGCACAAAGCGGAAGCTGCCATAAAAATAATCAAACCTGATACATAGACAATACGCCGTCCCAATAAATCGGCCAGTTTACCGGCAATCGGAACGACAGTTGTTGATGTTAACAAATATGCAGTTGTTAGCCAGGTCATCATGCTCAAACCGCCCAGATCACCGACAATTTTCGGCATGGCCGTTCCGACAATGGTACCGTCAAGAGCTGAAAAAAACATGGCAATAATTAAGCCTGTGATTAATAACGTCCGTTTTGATTGTTTGCCTTCATTACTCATTTCATCCGTTTCCTCTTTTCATGTTTTGCTTTTCAATCCGTTTCCGCTGCAGCCTGTGCGAGCTTTTCTGTAATACGCGCCGCCTGAAGCATTTCCTCCTCCGTCAAGAAGGAAAGGTATCGCGCCATAATGGCTTTTCTGCCTGCCAAAACCTCCTCGAATTTTCCGTCTCCTTCATCAGTCAGACTGATGTCAATCACTCGCCTGTCTTTTGTGTTGTGTGTTCTGGTGATGAGATTTTTTTGTTCAAGGCGATCTGCCATTAACGTCACAGCGCTTGGCTTGACCTCCATCCGCTCGGCGATTTCAGAAATTTTGAGGCTGCCGTGTTTTTTTAAGCTGGCCAGCACAAACAGCTGGGCTGGGGTAACTCCTTGTTTCTCCATGCTTTCCAGCATTTCAGGCTGTATCTTTTGAAAGAGCGCCTGAAGTGATAATTGAATATCGGACATTAACTGATCCGCACTCTTCATGTTCATTTCCCCTCTATTACATAAACTGTATTTATATTTAAGATAGTAAAATAGTTAATGTGTATTAAATATAAATAAGTATTAATAAAAAGTCAACCAATTTCACATAAAAAAAGGATAGATGCCCTGAAGCACATCGTATCCTTTTTGCTCATGTATTTTATTGCTGATAAGGAGACTGCTGCTGAATGGTCTGCTGGAATTTTTGATAGGACTGCTGCAGCTTTTGGGCATCCTCCGCTTCGACAGAATACCATCCATATTGGAACATGAGGTCATACAGTTTTCTTTGCGTTTTTTGTGACTCATCAAAAATGGTTTGAATATCCTGATAGAGAGACTCATGGCTGAATTCGTTCAAGGCTGTACAATACGCAGTTGTCATATATTTTTCTGTTGTCAGCAGTTCGTTGACGAAATCTCTGTCATTCATCTCCGAAGTTGTCGGTACAGGTGTCTCCGGGTTGCTGATTTTCTGATTTTGCTGATTCATTCTGGCGCCTCCTTATTGGATGTAGCCGGACTGCTGTTGGCCTGGCTGCAGGTGCTTTAATATTCTTTGATAGTGGTCATGATGCATGTGTCCGACGCGGTCGAGTTCTTGTTTTAACGATTGATCCTGGCACTTTTGCGCCATGAAATGCGCTTTTTTCATCGCGAGCAAATTCCAGTTCAGCATGTCATTCAGATACAAATGATCTTTTGTCGAAATAACGGAAGGCGGCATTTGTGATTGCTGCTGATTGTCCATTGTGATCCTCCTTTGGTTTTCTGTTCAATATATAGTTTCCTTTAGTCCGGGAGTTATATGCAGGTGTTTTGAAAATGGCGGCAGGAGGGAGTCGGATGTTGAGACATATATTTTTATTCTTATCTCAAAATAAAGCACTTACCAAGTTCGCAAAAGCATACGGGCCGCGGCTTGGAGCACGAAGGTTTGTCGCGGGGGATACAATTGAATCGGCGGTTAAGGCTGTCAAAAGGCTAAATAGATCCGGTTTGTGCGCAACAATTGATTATTTAGGCGAGTATGCAGCTTCAGAAAAAGAAGCGAAGCAAGTCGCAGAGGAATGCAAGAAAGCCATTCAAGCCATTGCCCAGCATCAATTGGACTCAGAGCTTTCACTCAAGCTGACTTCAATCGGGCTTGATCTTTCAGAAGAACTTGCCCTTTCTCATTTGCGTGCCATTCTATCCGCTGCGAGGCAATATGGTGTTGCTGTGACGATTGATATGGAAGACTATTCTCATTATGAACAGACACTCGCTATCTACAGGCAATGCAAACAGGAATTTGAGATGCTGGGTACGGTGATTCAGGCCTATTTGTACCGGGCGGCAGAAGATATCAGAAATATGCATGACTTAAAGCCGAATCTCAGACTTGTGAAAGGCGCTTATAAAGAATCTGCGGCTGTGGCATTCCCTGATAAAAAAGGAACAGACCTTCATTTTCAGAGTTTAATAAAACTGCAGCTGTTAAGCGGGAACTACACGGCTGTCGCCACACATGATGATGACATCATTGCGTTTACGAAACAGCTCGTTGCTGAACATCAGATCCCAGCGTCACAATTTGAGTTTCAAATGCTATATGGCATCAGACCGGAGCGGCAGAAGGAACTGGCTAAGGAAGGGTACAGAATGCGAGTGTATGTCCCGTATGGAACGGACTGGTTCAGCTACTTTATGAGAAGAATTGGCGAACGGCCTGCCAATGCAGTATTTGTGCTGAAAGGAATTTTGAAAAAATGAAAGCAGCCGCG
The DNA here is from genome assembly GCF_055486375.1 of Bacillus sp. 11C. Classification (NCBI taxonomy): domain Bacteria; kingdom Bacillati; phylum Bacillota; class Bacilli; order Caryophanales; family Bacillaceae; genus Bacillus; species Bacillus sp. 11C. The sequence goes on along the minus strand of NZ_JBUPVZ010000005.1, from coordinate 190,496 downwards.
GGAAGCAGCTGCGTCATGATTGTTCCATGTTATGTTTTTTATATTGCTGATTTTGACTTGTCCGTTTTCCGCCGCCGTAATGCTGAGTCGGACCGGCATCACCTTTCACGCTCGCCGCGCTGACTGCCGCTGAAGACGGATCTTTTTTCTCTCGCACCATTCCCTTCACCTCCGGGCTTAAGTTGCCCTTCTTTTATAAGCTTCATGCAAAAAAATAACAAATTAGCTATTGAAGTCGAACCGAAAATCTTTTAAGATGAAAGAAGAAACGGGTTTCATTTTTTTTGTTCAAAAAATGAATGATTATTCATTCAATGTTCAAGGGGGATATCTCATGCACAAACACATTCGGAAGGCAGCCGTTTTAGGATCGGGGGTAATGGGTTCCGGGATTGCTGCGCATTTGGCTAATATCGGCATTCCTGTTCTGCTGCTTGATATTGTGCCGAACGATTTGACAAAGGAAGAGGAAAAAAAGGGGCTGACGAAGGACTGCCCGGAGGTGCGCAGCAGGCTGAGCCGGCAGGCGATGGAAAAACTGCTGAAACAAAAGCCCGCTCCTCTCACATCAGCGGAAAATACCTCCTATATCACACCTGGCAATCTGGAGGATGATGCAGCAAAGCTGAAAGAAGCAGATTGGATTATTGAGGTCGTTGTCGAAAACCTTGAAGTCAAAAAGCAAATATTCGCTCTTGTGGATGAACATCGAAAGCCTGGCAGCATCGTCTCAAGCAACACCTCCGGCATATCAGTACAGGAGATGGCTGAAGGACGGTCGGATGATTTTAAAGCCCATTTTCTCGGAACACACTTTTTTAATCCTGCTCGCTATTTAAAGCTGCTGGAGGTCATTCCGATTAAGGAAACGAACCCTGATATTTTAAAGTTTATGACAGCCTTCGGTGAAAATGTCCTTGGTAAAGGCGTCGTCACAGCAAAAGACACACCGAACTTTATCGCAAACCGCATTGGAACGTACGGGCTTCTCGTCACAGTCCAAGAAATGCTGAAAGGCGGCTATCAGGTCGGGGAAGTCGATTCAGTCACAGGTCCGCTGATCGGCAGACCGAAAAGCGCGACCTTCAGAACGCTTGATGTTGTCGGACTCGATACATTCGCCCACGTCGCCCGAAATGTGTATGACAAAGCGGACGGAGACGAGAAAGAAGTATTCCGCCTGCCGGGTTTCATGAACGATATGCTGCAGCAAGGGTGGATCGGAAGCAAGGCCGGCCAAGGCTTTTATAAAAAAGAAGGAAAAACGATTTATGAGCTTGACCCAGTGACGCTTACTTATGGCGAACGGACAAAAATGAAAACAGCGTCACTTGAAGCGGCAAAACAGGCAAAAGGAACAAAAGCCAAAATGAAAGCGCTTATTTACTCGGATGACAGAGCCGGCAGACTGCTGTGGAATATCACATCTCAAACTTTGCTTTACTCAGCCGAACTGCTTGGGGAGATTGCCGATGATATTCATGCGATTGACCAAGCCATGAAGTGGGGATTCGGCTGGGAGCTGGGCCCGTTCGAGATGTGGGACGCCATCGGCCTCAGGCAGTCGGCGGAAAAGCTAGAACAGCTTGGAGCGAAAATGCCTGACTGGATCAAAGACATGCTGGACAAAGGAAATGAAACCTTCTACATCAGAGAAAACGGAACGGTATTTTATTATGACCGCGGCGAATATAGAGCTGTGAAAGAAAACAAAAAACGCATTCATTTACAAACGCTCAAGGAAACAAACGGCGTGATTGCGAAAAACAGCGGAGCAAGCCTGATCGACCTTGGAGATGATGTGGCCCTTCTTGAGTTTCATTCAAAAAGCAATGCGATCGGGCTCGATATCATTCAAATGATCAACAAAGCATTGGAGGAAACAGAGCGGAACTACAAAGGCCTTGTCATCGGCAACCAAGGGAAAAATTTCTGCGTCGGCGCCAATCTTGGCATGATCTTAATGGAAGTTCAAGATGACAATTTTCTGGAAGTCGATTTCGTGATACGTCGTTTCCAGGAGACGATGATGAAGATCAAATACAGTGCGAAACCGGTTGTCGCCGCTCCATTTGGCATGACGCTCGGCGGAGGAACCGAAGTATGCCTGCCGGCGGCGCGCATTCAAGCAGCAAGCGAAACCTATATGGGGCTTGTGGAATCGGGTGTCGGCCTCATCCCTGGCGGAGGAGGAAACAAAGAGCTGTACATCAACCATCTTCACCGCGGTCTTGATCCGATGAATGCGGCGATGAAAACATTTGAAACGATTGCGATGGCGAAAGTGTCCGCTTCCGCCCAAGAGGCTCGTGAGATGACCATCTTAAAAGAAGCGGATCCCATCAGCGTGAATCAGGACCACCTGCTGTACGATGCGAAGCAGCTTGCCGCATCTTTATACGATACAGGCTGGCGGCCGCCTGTAAAAGAAAGGGTCAAGGTGGCGGGAGAAACCGGTTATGCGGCACTATTGCTTGGCGCGGAGCAAATGAAGCTGTCCGGTTATATATCAGAGCATGATTTCAAGATCGCGAAAAAACTTGCTTATGTCATTGCCGGCGGACATGTGCCGTTCGGTACAGAGGTTGATGAAGAATATTTATTGGAGATCGAGAGAGAAGCGTTTTTGAGTTTGGCAGGAGAGGCGAAATCTCAAGCGAGAATGCAGCATATGCTTGTGAAGGGTAAACCTTTACGGAATTAGGAGGGAGCTTATGAAAGAGGCAGTCATTGTGTCAGGTGCAAGAACACCGGTTGGGAAAGCAAAGAAAGGATCGTTGGCCACCGTTCGCCCGGATGATTTGGGAGCGATTTGCGTCAAAGAAACACTGAAACGGGCAGGCGGCTACGAAGGCAATATTGATGACTTGATTATCGGCTGTGCGACACCTGAAGCGGAGCAGGGGCTTAATATGGCCAGAAATATCGGCGCGCTTGCGGGGCTGCCGTATACGGTCCCGGCCGTCACAGTCAATCGCTACTGCTCTTCAGGCCTTCAGACCATCGCATATGCGGCAGAAAAAATTATGCTCGGCGCCTACGATACAGCGATCGCCGGCGGAGCGGAATCGATGTCGCAGGTACCGATGATGGGGCATGTGACCCGTCCGAACCTCGCGTTGGCAGAAAAGGCGCCGGAGTATTACATGAGCATGGGCCACACAGCCGAGCAGGTCGCGAAAAAATACGGCGTTTCCCGAGAGGATCAGGATGCGTTTGCCGTTCGCAGCCACCAGAACGCGGCCAAAGCCCTTGCAGAGGGGAAATTTAAAGATGAGATTGTGCCCGTCGAAGTGACGGTGACAGAAGTCGGAGACAACCATAAGCCGCGGGAAAAACAGTTTGTTTTTTCCCAGGATGAAGGCGTTCGCCCGAAAACGACGACAGACATTTTATCAACATTGCGCCCGGCTTTTTCCGTTGATGGAACGGTTACTGCGGGCAACTCCTCGCAGACAAGTGACGGAGCGGCGGCAGTTATGCTGATGGACCGGGAAAAAGCGGATGCGCTGGGCTTGGCGCCGCTTGTGAAATTCCGTTCCTTTGCAGTAGGCGGCGTGCCTCCGGAAGTGATGGGCATCGGGCCGGTGGAAGCCATTCCGCGTGCTTTAAAGCTAGCCGGGCTTCAACTGCAGGACATCGGCTTGTTTGAACTGAACGAAGCTTTTGCATCACAAGCCATTCAAGTCATCAGAGAACTCGGCATTGACGAAGAAAAAGTGAATGTCAACGGGGGCGCAATCGCGCTTGGACACCCGCTTGGCTGTACGGGAACAAAGCTTACACTCTCACTGATTCATGAAATGAAACGGAGAAACGAGCAATTTGGAGTCGTCACAATGTGTATCGGCGGCGGGATGGGAGCGGCCGGTGTATTTGAATTATGCTAAAGGGGGAAAAATAAATGGCAAAAAAAGCGGCTGAAGTACAAAAAGGCGGCGGTTTCTTAATCGAGGATATCACATACGATCAAATGTATACACCGGAGGATTTCACTGACGAGCATAAAATGATTGCGAAAACAACAGAGGACTACATCGAGCAAGATGTGCTCCCTCATATAGATGACATCGAAAACCATCAATTCGAGCATTCCGTCAGGCTGTTAAAGAAAGCGGGCGAACTCGGGCTTCTTGGCGCCGATGTGCCGGAGGAGTACGGAGGGCTCGGTCTTGATAAAATCAGCTCGGCACTCATCACTGAAAAATTTTCGCGTGCGGGAAGCTTTTCGCTTTCTTATGGCGCGCATGTCGGCATTGGATCCTTGCCGATCGTCTTTTTCGGGTCAGAAGAACAAAAGAAAACATATTTGCCAGGGCTCGCTTCAGGCGAAAAGATCGCGGCTTATGCACTGACTGAGCCGGGCTCCGGATCTGATGCCCTTGGAGCAAAAACAACAGCCGTGCTGAATGAAGCGGGTACGCATTACGTGTTAACCGGGGAAAAACAGTGGATTACCAACTCTGCCTTTGCTGATGTATTTGTTGTTTACGCTAAGGTGGACGGTGAAAAGTTCTCAGCCTTTATTGTAGAAAAAGATTTCCCGGGTGTATCTACGGGTCCGGAAGAAAAGAAAATGGGGATCAAAGGGTCATCGACAAGAACCCTCCTTTTAGATCAAGCTGAAGTGCCAAAGGAAAACCTGCTTGGCGAAATCGGCAAAGGGCATGTGATCGCCTTTAATATTTTAAATATCGGCCGCTACAAGCTGGCGGTTGGTTCAATCGGCGCATCTAAGCGGGTGATCGAGCTGTCCGCGGGTTACGCGAACCAGCGCCGCCAATTTAAAACGCCGATTGCGGGCTTTTCGCTGACACAGGAAAAAATCGCGACAATGGCATCAAGGCTCTACGCGATGGAAAGCTCTGTGTACAGAACCGTCGGGCTGTTTGAAGACAATATGAGCCAGTTTACGTCCGAAGATCTCAAGGACGGCCGCCAAATTGCCAAGTCGATTGCCGAATATGCCATCGAATGCTCTCTTAATAAGGTATTCGGCTCCGAGACGCTTGATTATATCGTTGATGAAGGCGTGCAGATTCATGGAGGCTACGGTTTTATGCAGGAGTACGAAGTGGAAAGAGCCTATAGGGATTCAAGGATCAATCGGATTTTTGAAGGGACAAACGAAATCAACCGGTTAATCGTGCCAAGCACCTTCCTGAAAAAAGCGCTTAAAGGCGAACTGCCTCTATTTGAAAAAGCGCAAACGCTGCAGGAAGAACTCATGATGCTTATGCCTGAAGAGCCTGGCAGCGGCGTTTTAGAGCAGGAGAAATATATTGTCAAACAAGCTAAAAAAATCGCGCTGTTCGCTGCCGGTCTCGCCGCGCAAAAATACGGGAAAGCCATCGATCGCGAACAGGAAATTCTCGTCAACGTTGCGGACATCGTCAGCAATGTGTACGCGATGGAATCAGCCGTGCTTAGAACGGAAAAGGCCATCGCCGCGCAAGGCGGGGAAAAAGCAGCGCAGAAGGTGCTGTATACAGAAATTTTCGTTCAAGAAGCCTTTAACGAAATTGAAGCGCACGCCAAGGAGTCTCTCATCGCAATGGAAGAAGGAGATTCACTCCGCATGATGCTTTCCGCTCTGCGCAAGCTGACGCGGGTAACCCCTAAAAACGTGATTCAGAAAAAACGCGAAGCGGCAGCGGGCGTTTTTGAGGCTGAAAAATATATTGTCTGATCGGCGAAGAGCTCCGCATGCGCGGAGCTTTTTTTAAGAAGCACTGTTTTAGGTTTTTAAAACAAACTGTGTTAAAATAACCTCGATTATTTTATTGAGGGGGGAAGAAGATGTCGTTAACTTTTTACTGGTACCCTAAATGCGGAACGTGCCGCAAAGCAAAGAAATGGCTTGAAGAGCATGGAAAAGAAATCAACGAAATACATATTGCAGAGCAGCCTCCAAGCAAAGAAGAACTAAAAGCGCTTTATGAAAAAAGCGGGCTGGATCTCAAGAAATTTTTCAACACGAGCGGGATGAAATACCGTGAGCTCAATCTCAAGGAAAAGCTGTATCACATGTCGGAGGACGAACAGCTTGAACTGCTGGCTTCAGACGGAATGCTGATCAAACGGCCGCTTACAACAGACGGCGAAAAAGTGACAGTCGGTTTTAAAGAAGACCAATTTGAAGAAAACTGGGCTTAATGTCAATTTTTTTTGAAAAGTATGGTATCTTCTTATTATAGTGCTGTAAAAAATGGAGGGATTCAATTGAGCATACCTAAAGATTTGCGTTACTCAGGAGAACACGAGTGGGTAAAAGTTGAAGGAGAAAAAGCCAGAATCGGGATTACGCATTTTGCCCAGTCCGAGCTAGGCGATATCGTGTTTGTCGAACTTCCTGAAGTGGGCGCTGAAATCAAAGCGGACGAGCCATTCGGCAGTGTTGAATCCGTTAAAACGGTATCTGAGCTTTATGCGCCGATTAACGGAACTGTTGTGGAAATTAACGAAGATCTTGATGACAGTCCGGAATTCGTAAACGAATCTCCGTACGAAAAAGCATGGATGATCGTCGTTGAGCCGTCTGACGCTTCTGAAATTGAAAAACTGATGACAGCAGAGCAATACGAAGAGATGACACAGGAAGACTAAAGCAGGATAGCTGTAAAGGCAATTGGACACGCTAACGTTATGGGAGGTGTCCAATATGGCTTTCAGTAAACAAAAGCTCGATGTCACCAATGATGTGACAGGCCGCTTTCAACATGGCCAGCTCTCGTTATATCATGAAAATGAGAGAATCGGCCAAATGACAAGCATGAATGAATATGAGCTTAAGTCCGGTTATTCCTTTGAAAATGAGAAATTTTATAAGACAGCCGATGTGGTCTCTGGAAACGATGAGAAATATGTGGATTGTGACTACGAAAACGGCTGGTGTTAATGTTGGCGGTGAATTTCACTGCCTTCTTTTACAATCTGAACGTTTCAAATTTGACGCGGCAGGTGAAGAAGATGGATGAGCTGGAAAAGGTCATGATTGTGGAAGGGAAATCAGATAAAGAGAAAATCGAAAGCGTTCTGGATGAACCGGTGCGCATTATCTGCACAAACGGAACAATCAGCCAGCTGAGGCTTGAGGAATTGGCTGACGAGCTTTATGATAAAGACGTCTATATATTAGTGGATGCTGACGAATCAGGCGAGAAATTGAGAAAACAGCTGAAAAGAGAATTTAACGAAGCCTGCCATCTGCATATCGACAGAGCCTATAAAGAAGTGGCGGCTGCGCCCAGACACCACGTCGCCTCTGTATTGCTGCGCGCGAATCTGAATGTCCATACTATTTTTCTTGAAAGAAAGTCCCGAGGTGTATAGCATGAAAGAACTCCAGGAACACGAGCTTGAGCACATTGCTGATGATGTGTATCTTCTATATTTATATACTCCGTTTTGCGGCACTTGCCAGCTTGCAAGCAAAATGCTGACAGTGGTGAAAGAAATGCTGCCTGATGTCGCCTTCTACCAAAACAATGTCAATTACTCTCCGACATTCGCAAAAGCGTATCAAATTGAAAGCGTCCCTTGTTTTCTGCTGTTTAAAGGAGGAAAAATGGTTGAAAGAGGATATGCGTTTCATTCCGTTTCTTATTTATATGAGCTGATCAAACAAAAATCATCTTCCGCATCCCATTTATGACATATTTCTCAGCGCATTCCAATGAAATTGTCGTTCGTTTTATAAAGGGGTTCGTGCGCCAGAGAGAGAAATGTCTATGTATGACCAACAAATAGGAGGTTGTACATATGGAGAAAGCGGAAGTTTTGGAAGATGAGTATCAGCATCTGTTTTTAAAACCCCTTTTGAGCGCTTCAACATTGCTTATTACCTTTCAAGGAGAAACAGAAGCCTTAACCGTCTCAATAAACGAACAGGGAGAAATGAAAAAAATTTCTCCGCGCCAACCGTCCAACCTGACCTTTTACGGAAACCAATCCGAAATCATTCATTTATTGCACGGAGACATTTCCCTTCAGCATCTGATTCAGAGCGGAAGCCTAAAAGTAAAGGGGTCCTTCAGAGCCCTGTTAAAGCTTGAAGCGATTCTCTGGCTGACGAATGGTTTTTTTCAGAGGATTGCGAATAATTAAAAAACAGAAAATTATTATAATAGTAAAAGTTGACATCATTTATTTTATTGACATGCAATCATCCGCCATGCTATTCTACATTAAGAATTTCCGGACGAAAAAGACTATATATTTCTCTTATCAAGAGAGGTGGAGGGAAGTGCCCTATGAAGCCCGGCAACCATCAACACTGTTGAAATGGTGCCAATTCACACGAAGCGTTCAGCTTTGAAAGATGAGAGAAAGGCATTTTATATAAGCCTTTCTGCTCAAGTGTGCAGAAAGGTTTTTCTTTTGCAGAAAACCCCGGAAGATTTCTTAGAATAGTGTTAAGGCAGGTGATTGCTTTGATCAATCTTCAAGATGTTTCAAAAGTGTATAAGTCGAAACATGGAGATGTCAATGCTGTCCAAAATGTCTCGCTTTCCATTAAAAAAGGTGAGATTTTTGGAATTATAGGATATAGCGGAGCTGGTAAAAGTTCCTTAATCCGTCTGCTGAACGGCCTTGAGAAACCAACCTCAGGAACCGTGGAAGTGGCGGGAACCAAGATTAATGAAGTAAACGGACGCGGGTTAAGAAACGCACGCCATGACATCAGCATGATTTTCCAGCACTTCAATTTGCTTTGGTCGCGGACCGTCAGAGATAATATCATGTTTCCTCTGGAGATTGCCGGGGTGAAAAAGAGCGAGCGCATCAAGCGCGCCAATGAACTGATTAAACTGGTAGGTTTAGAAGGAAAAGAAAAATCTTATCCGTCTCAGCTGAGCGGCGGACAAAAGCAGCGTGTCGGAATCGCCAGAGCGCTCGCAAACAATCCGAAGGTTCTCCTTTGTGATGAAGCGACATCAGCATTAGATCCGCAAACGACAGATTCAATTTTGGATCTATTGTCCGATATTAATGATAGACTCGGTTTGACAATTGTGCTGATCACGCACGAAATGCATGTGATCCGCAAAATCTGCAACAGAGTCGCTGTCATGGAAAACGGAAAGGTTGTGGAAGAAGGCGAAGTTCTCGATGTCTTCAAAAACCCGAAGGAAGACATGACAAAACGGTTTGTTCAGCAGGTGACAGAGCCGGAAGAAACGAAAGAAACGCTTCAGCATCTTCTTGATGAAACAGCATCAGGAAAAATGGTTCAGCTCACATTTGTCGGTGATTCGGCTGAACAGCCTCTGATTACAGAGATGATCAGAAACTTTAATGTCAGCGTCAATATTCTGCAAGGGAAAATCTCGCAGACGAAGGATGGAGCCTACGGTTCACTGTTTATCCATATTGACGGAGACGAGGAAGAAGTGCAAAACGTGATCCGGTTTATTAATGACAGACAGGTGAAAGCAGAGGTGATCACGAATGTTTGAAAAATACTTCCCGAACGTTGATTTAACAGAATTGTGGAACGCGACATATGAAACCCTTTATATGACGCTGATCTCTTTGCTGTTTGCTTTTGTCATCGGAGTGATTCTCGGCTTGCTGCTCTTTCTGACAAGTAAAGGGAGCCTCTGGCAGAACAAAACGATCAACTCTGTGATTGCGGCCGTTGTCAACATATTCAGGTCGATTCCGTTCCTTATTTTAATTATTTTACTGCTAGGATTTACGAAGTTTTTAGTCGGCACGATCTTAGGGCCAAACGCCGCATTGCCGGCGCTGGTTATCGGCTCGGCACCGTTTTACGCGCGCCTTGCTGAAATCGCGCTCCGTGAGGTGGATAAAGGTGTTATTGAAGCCGCTAAATCAATGGGAGCTAAGACGTCTACGATTATTTTCAAAGTGCTGCTTCCGGAATCTATGCCGGCTCTTATTTCTGGTATCACTGTTACGGCGATCGCTTTGATCGGCTCAACGGCAATTGCCGGAGCCATCGGTTCAGGCGGCCTTGGAAACCTTGCGTACGTAGAAGGCTATCAGTCGAATAATACTGATGTGACCTTCGTTGCTACTGTGTTTATTTTAATCATCGTGTTTATTATTCAAATCATCGGTGATGTCATAACAAATATTATAGACAAACGATAAGGGAGGATTTACATTGAAAAAGCTATTTTTAGGTGCATTACTGCTTGTATTTGCAGGAGTTATGGCTGCCTGCGGTTCGAATAACGCCGAATCCGGCAAGAAAGAAATTGTCGTTGCTGCGACAAAAACACCGCATGCGGAAATTTTAAAAGAAACTGAACCACTGTTGAAAGAAAAAGGCTACACGCTGAAAGTGAAAGTGCTTAGTGATTACAAGATGTACAACAAAGCTTTAGCTGATAAAGAAGTGGATGCGAACTACTTCCAGCACATTCCTTACCTTGACCAAGAAATGAAAGAAAACACAGATTATAAACTTGTAAATGCGGGTGCTGTTCACTTAGAGCCATTCGGTGTTTACTCTAAAAAATACAAGTCACTGAAAGATCTTCCAGACGGCGCGACCATTATCCTGACAAATAACGTTGCTGAACAAGGCCGTATGCTCGCTATGCTTGAAAATGCTGGATTAATCACACTTGATTCTAAAGTCGAAACAGTTGACGCAACATTGAAAGACATTAAGAAAAACCCGAAAAACCTTGAATTCAAAAAGGTAGCGCCTGAATTAACGGCAAAAGCATATGATAACAAAGAAGGAGACGCGGTCTTCATCAATGTAAACTATGCGATCCAAAGTAAATTAAATCCTAAAAAAGACGCGATTGAAGTGGAAGCAACGAAAAACAACCCATACGCTAACATCATCGCAGTAAGAAAAGGCGAAGAAGATTCTGACAAAATTAAAGCGCTGATGGAAGTTCTTCACTCTAAAAAGATCAAAGACTTCATCGAGAAAAAATACGACGGAGCTGTGCTTCCTGTATCTGAATAAGACTGAAACCCCGGATGAGAAATCCGGGGTTCAATTATTGACAAAGCCATAAAACGATATTCGTTTTATGGCTTTGTCATCTTTTCAGCGTGATTGAAAACCCTTGAAGTCTAGGAAGAACGAGCATTGGAGCGGACTCCCGCAGGATGTGGTGACAGGGGCGTTTGAGCAGGACGCTCTAGCTTTTAGCCGCTGATCTTTTTTCACGTGAGCACCAACACGGAGGTCTGACAACGAATGCGAGGGTTTGCTGACACGGTGAAACCCCGGATGAGAAATCCGGGGTTTTTTTCGGGTATTTTCCTAAAAGCTGTTCATAATAAAAAGGAATGTTAAACAGATGGAGGGATTTTCTTTGAATCAAGACAGAGGAAGCATGCAGGACGCGCTCAAACAATATAAATTAGGTTTAGGGACATTTGAACAAAAGATGCCGCTGATGGGGAGAAAGTTCAACGAGTTTACTGAACAATGCTTTGCCGGAAACTCACTGACTGAAAGAGAAAAACAGCTGATCGCCCTTGGAATCGCCATCAATGCTCAGGATGAATATTGTATGATCTATCATACAAAAGGCTGTCTGGATGAGGGAGCGACAGAAGAGAATATTCTCGAAGCTGTCAGTGTGGCAGCGGCGTTTGGAGGCGGAGCGGCACTTAGCCAGGGTGTGACAGTTGTACAGCAGTGCATAGAGGAATTCGGAAACACCACGCATTAAGAGAAGGAATATTCCGAAAAACGATTCTCATTTGTTCTAAAAGGATGCTTTCGTCTCATCTGCCGCTATTTCAAGCCATATCCTTTTTGCGGCATCCATCAGAGCGCTGATACAATAGAAGCAAATAAATGAAGGGATTGATTCATTATTTGCAACAGCCAGGATAGACTGAACCTCGATTATACGTCAGAAATGGAAAAAGCGATGCAGCTGTCTCACGGAATTGGATACGAGGAATACGGACGCCGGCTGGAAACAAGAATGAAAGTAGAGCGGCAGAGAGAGCTTGATTATGCAAAGAGCAAGCGGATTTCTGCGGGAGCTTATTGAGAAAATCAATCTTCTAAAAAAGGGTGGGAATCCACTCTTTTTCTTTTTCAATCGCTTTAATAAAGTGCTGATCTTTGTTAAACTTGAGAAATGTGCAAGGCACGATAAAAAGTTGTATTTACTTTTCATTTGTTATAAAATTAGAATGAGAATAAAATGAGAATAATGATTATATATTTTTGGAGGTATAGATATGGCTGCTTCAACATTAACGATCAAAGGTCTTCACGTTGAAATCGAAGGGAAAGAGATCTTAAAGGGTGTAAACCTTGAAATAAAAGGCGGAGAGTTCCACGCAGTAATGGGACCGAACGGAACTGGTAAATCCACTCTCTCGGCTGCTATTATGGGGCATCCTAAGTATGAAGTAACAAAAGGCAGCATCACGCTTGACGGCAAAGATGTACTGGAGATGGAAGTGGACGAGCGCGCGCAGGCAGGTTTATTCCTTGCGATGCAGTACCCTAGTGAAATCAGCGGTGTGACAAATGCCGACTTCCTTCGTTCAGCTATCAACGCGCGCAGAGAAGAAGGCGATGAAATTTCTCTAATGAAATTCATCCGCAAAATGGACGAAAACATGGAGTTCCTTGAAATGGACCCTGAAATGGCTCAGCGCTACCTTAACGAAGGCTTCTCAGGCGGAGAGAAAAAACGCAACGAAATCCTTCAATTAATGATGATTGAACCGAGAATCGCCATCCTTGATGAAATCGACTCAGGTCTTGACATTGATGCCCTGAAAGTTGTATCTAAAGGGATCAACAAAATGCGCAGCGAAAACTTCGGCTGCCTGATGATCACGCACTATCAGCGCCTGTTAAACTACATCACTCCGGATGTTGTTCACGTTATGATGCAAGGCCGCGTTGTAAAATCCGGCGGTGCAGAACTTGCACAGCGTCTCGAAGCAGAAGGTTATGACTGGATTAAACAAGAACTTGGTATTGAAGACGAAACTGTAGGCCAAGAAGCGTAAGCGTTAGGGGGATTAACATGACACTAGATACAAAACTATCCGTAGATCAGGAGTATCTCAAAAGCTTTTCCGAAAAGCATCAAGAACCTGCCTGGCTGAAAGACCTGCGCTTACAGGCTCTTGAACAAGCTGAGGATCTGCCGATGCCGAAGCCTGACAAAACAAAAATCACAAAATGGAACTTCACGAATTTTGCGAAGCATACAGTTGATAACGAACCGCTTTCTTCATTGGAAGATTTGACTGATGAAGTAAAAGCGCTGATCGATGTTGAAAACGAAGATAAAACATTATACGTACAGCGTGACCAGACGCCGGCATACCTTTCTCTTTCTCAAGAATTGAAAGACAAAGGCGTCATCTTCACTGATATTCTGACTGCCGCACGCGAGCACAGCGACTTGGTGGAGAAATACTTTATGAAGGACGGCGTGAAGGTTGATGAGCATAAATTGACTGCACTTCACGCGGCTCTTGTTAACGGAGGAGCATTCCTTTATGTTCCGAAAAATGTCCAGGTGGAGACGCCGGTTCAGGCTGTTTATGTCCACGAAAGCAACGATACGGCTCTCTTCAACCATGTGCTGATTGTGGCTGAAGATCACAGCTCTGTAACGTATGTTGAAAACTACATCAGCACTGTAAACCCGAAAGACGCTGTCTTCAATATGATCAGTGAGGTCATCACAGGTGATAATGCCAGCGTGACATACGGTGCGGTGGATAATCTGTCCAGCGGTGTGACAACTTATGTTAACCGCCGCGGTGCTGCGCGCGGGCGCGACAGCAAAATTGAGTGGGCTCTCGGCCTTATGAACGACGGCGACACGATCTCCGAAAACACTACAAACCTTTACGGTGACGGCACATACGGCGATACAAAAACGGTTGTTGTCGGTAGAGGAGAGCAAACACAAAACTTTACAACACAAATCATCCATTTCGGTAAAGCTTCAGAAGGATATATCTTAAAGCACGGTGTGATGAAGGATTCCGCTTCTTCTATCTTTAACGGAATCGGCAAAATCGAACATGGCGCTTCTAAAGCGAATGCGGAGCAAGAATCACGTGTGCTGATGCTCAGTGAAAAAGCACGCGGAGACGCAAACCCTATTCTTTTAATTGACGAAGACGATGTAACTGCAGGACATGCGGCATCTGTCGGCCGTGTTGACCCTATTCAGCTTTACTACCTGATGAGCCGCGGAATTGCGAAAGAAGAAGCAGAACGTTTAGTCATCTACGGATTCCTTGCGCCGGTAGTAAACGAACTTCCGATTGAAGGCGTTAAGAAACAATTGGTTTCTGTTATCGAAAGGAAAGTGAAGTAATGAATATCACGGATATTCGTGAACAGTTCCCGATCCTTCATCAGCAAGTGAACGGACATGATCTCGTTTATCTCGACAGCGCGGCGACTTCCCAGAAGCCGCGTGCTGTCATTGAAACACTGGATAAGTATTATAATCAATACAATTCCAATGTTCACCGGGGCGTCCATACACTTGGAACTAGAGCGACAGACGGTTATGAAGGAGCGCGTGAAAAAGTCCGCAAGTTTATTAACGCGAAGTCAATGGCTGAGATTATTTTCACAAAAGGCACGACCACATCACTGAATATGGTGGCGTTAAGTTATGCGCGCGCCAACCTTAAACCGGGTGATGAAGTGGTCATCACCTACATGGAGCATCATGCGAATATCATTCCGTGGCAGCAGGCTGTCAAAGCGACTGGCGCCACATTAAAATATATTCCGCTGCAGGAAGACGGAACGATTTCTTTAGAAGACGTCAGAGAAACGGTCACAAGCAATACAAAGATTGTTGCAGTGTCCCATGTATCTAACGTCCTCGGTACGATCAACCCGATTAAAGACATGGCGAAAATCGCTCATGACAATGGGGCAGTTATTGTGGTGGACGGTGCGCAAAGCACGCCGCACATGAAAATTGACGTGCAGGATCTCGATTGCGACTTCTTTGCGCTTTCTTCCCATAAAATGTGCGGCCCTACCGGTATTGGTGTGCTGTACGGAAAGAAAGCCCTGCTGGAAAACATGGAGCCTGCCGAATTCGGCGGTGAAATGATCGACTTTGTCGGGCTTTATGAATCAACTTGGAAAGAGCTTCCGTGGAAATTCGAAGCGGGTACGCCGATTATTGCAGGAGCAATCGGCCTTGGCGCCGCAATTGATTTTCTCGAGGAAATCGGTCTCGATGAGATTTCCCGCCACGAGCACAAGCTTGCAGCTTATGCGCTTGAACGCTTCCGTCAGCTTGACGGCGTGACGGTTTACGGGCCGGAAGAGCGTGCCGGGCTTGTCACATTTAATCTTGATGATGTTCATCCTCATGATGTGGCAACCGTACTTGATGCGGAAGGGATCGCTGTCAGAGCGGGCCATCACTGTGCGCAGCCGCTGATGAAATGGCTGGATGTAACTGCTACTGCAAGGGCAAGCTTTTATCTGTATAATACAGAGGAAGAGATTGATAAGCTTGTGGAAGCTCTTCAAAAGACAAAGGAGTATTTTACAAATGTCTTTTAATGCAAACTTAGATACATTGTACAGACAGGTGATTATGGATCATTATAAAAACCCGCGCAACAAAGGGGTTTTGAATGACAGCATCGTCGTGGATATGAACAATCCGACATGCGGCGACCGAATCAGGCTGACAATGAAGCTTGACGGAGACATCGTGGAGGATGCGAAATTTGAAGGGGAAGGCTGTTCCATTTCAATGGCATCCGCTTCGATGATGACTCAGGCGATTAAAGGGAAAGATATCGAAACAGCCCTTTCCATGTCTAAGATTTTCTCGGATATGATGCAAGGGAATGAATATGATGATTCTATAGATCTCGGGGATATTGAAGCTCTTCAAGGCGTTTCAAAATTCCCGGCCCGTATCAAATGTGCAACCCTGTCATGGAAAGCACTTGAAAAAGGAGTCGCAAAAGAAGAAGGCGGCAATTAAAAGGATTGGAGTGAAAATGGATGGCTAAAAAAATGCCTGATATTGGTGAATACAAGTATGGTTTTCACGACAAGGACGTTTCCATTTTCCGTTCAGAGCGCGGATTGACAAAAGAAATCGTAGAAGAAATTTCTCGCATGAAAGAAGAGCCTCAATGGATGCTTGATTTCCGCTTGAAATCACTTGAGCATTTCTACAACATGCCGATGCCTCAATGGGGCGGAGACTTAAACTCACTGAACTTTGACGAAATTACGTACTACGTAAAACCGTCTGAGCGTTCAGAGCGTTCTTGGGATGAAGTGCCTGACGAAATTAAGCAAACATTCGACAAGCTTGGTATTCCTGAAGCTGAACAAAAATACCTTGCGGGTGTTTCTGCTCAGTATGAATCTGAGGTTGTATACCACAATATGAAGGAAGATCTTGAAGAGCAAGGCATCGTCTTTAAAGACACTGACAGCGCGCTGAAAGAAAATGAAGATATTTTCCGTGAGCACTGGGCAAAAGTGATCCCGCCGACTGATAACAAGTTTGCGGCGCTGAACTCAGCTGTTTGGTCCGGCGGATCTTTCATCTACGTGCCAAAAGGCGTAAAGGTTGAAACACCGCTTCAAGCTTACTTCCGTATCAACTCTGAAAACATGGGTCAGTTCGAACGTACGCTGATCATCGTTGACGAAGAGGCAAGTGTGCATTACGTTGAAGGCTGTACGGCGCCTGTTTACACAACAAACTCACTTCACAGTGCGGTTGTTGAAATCATCGTGAAAAAAGGCGGCTACTGCCGTTATACAACGATCCAAAACTGGGCGAACAACGTTTACAACCTTGTAACGAAGCGTACGGTCTGTGAAGAAAACGCAACAATGGAATGGATCGACGGCAACATCGGTTCTAAACTGACAATGAAATATCCGGCTTGTATCCTAAAAGGCGAAGGCGCGCGCGGTATGACGCTTTCTATCGCTCTTGCGGGTAAAGGCCAGCATCAGGATGCGGGTGCGAAAATGGTTCACCTTGCACCAAACACATCATCCACAATCGTATCAAAATCGATTTCAAAACAAGGCGGAAAAGTAACATACCGCGGAATCGTCCACTTCGGACGCAAAGCGGAAGGCGCCCGTTCTAACATCGAGTGCGATACGCTCATTATGGATAACAAATCAACTTCTGACACCATTCCTTATAATGAAATCTTAAATGATAACATTTCATTGGAGCACGAAGCGAAAGTGTCTAAAGTATCTGAAGAGCAGCTCTTCTACTTGATGAGCCGCGGCATTTCCGAAGAAGAAGCGACTGAAATGATCGTCATGGGCTTCATCGAGCCATTCACAAAAGAGCTTCCAATGGAATACGCAGTTGAAATGAACCGTTTGATTAAGTTCGAGATGGAAGGTTCAATCGGTTAATTTTTATACAAAAGGACGTGACTGGTTTTCAGTCGCGTCCTTTTTGTATGCAGAAGAAAAACCGCAGGCCGAGGGAGCCGCGGTTTCTACTCTTCATTCTGCTGATTGATGACTTGCTTTACAGATGTGCCGTTGTGATATCCATTGTTCATCTCTCGTAATTGATTATAAGCCGTGTCAAATTCCTCTTTTGACATCTGCTTAGCGGCTAATGCAGAGCATAAGATGGCAAAGGCGATCGGCATTGTATCAATATGGATGTCAATATGGACCTCTGAATTACCGCTATTTTCGATCACGGATTCATTAGCGGGCATGTCTTGAGCATGTCTGTTGATAGGAATGATGTTTTCGTTCATTACTCTTCCCCGTCTTGTGTCTGAGCCTGTGCCTGATCCTGATCCGTGTTCACGTTGACCACGACTTTTGCATTACCGCTGTTTTGGACGTTTGCGACAGCTGCATCGCGTCTGTTTTCCTCATTTTCATGGCGATTTTCGCTCATGGTATCATCCTTTCTCTATTGATAGTGACAGGATATTCGATAGAAGAGTGAAGAGATTGGACGAACTTCGCGGTTTTTCCACATTGGGGCAAAAGGTCGAAGGAAAGCACTTGATTTGGTAAAATGAATAGATATTATAAAAGAAAAGGTGTTTGCATATGAAATCGTACATCATCGTCGGCGCAGGGATTCTCGGCGCGTCGGCTGCTTACCATCTTGTCAAATTGGGTGCCCGGGTCACGGTGATTGATCGTAAGGAACCTGGACAAGCGACTGATGCGGCGGCGGGGATCGTCTGTCCGTGGCTCTCGCAGCGCCGCAATCAGGATTGGTATCGGCTTGCTAAGGGAGGAGCACGGTACTATACGGATTTAATCCATCAATTGGAAGAAGACGGAGAAACGGACACAGGATACAAGCGTGTCGGTGCCATCAGCATTCATACTGATGCGTCAAAGCTTGATAAGATGGAGGAGCGGGCGTATAAGAGACGGGAGGATGCGCCGGAGATCGGCGGCATTACCCGCTTGTCCGCAAGTGAAACGAAAAAGCTGTTTCCGCTTTTAGCTGATGGCTATGAATCGGTTCATATCAGCGGTGCCGCCCGTGTGAACGGGAGAGCCCTGTGCCGATCACTTTTAAGCGCTGCAGAGAAACGCGGCGCAAAGATCATCAAAGGAAATGCGTCCCTGCTTTTTGAAAACGGAACGGTCACCGGCGTGCAAACAGACACACAGCAGTTTGCGGCTGACGCTGTAATTGTGACAGCAGGGGCATGGGCCAATGAGATTATGAAGCCTCTGGGCATTCATTTTCAAGTGTCCTTTCAGAAAGCGCAAATTATGCATTTTGAAATGACGGAAACAGATACAGGATCGTGGCCGGTGGTGATGCCGCCGAATGACCAGTATATTCTTTCGTTTGAGGACGGCAGAATTGTAGCAGGCGCCACCCATGAAAATGAGGCCGATCTAGATGATCTGCGTGTAACAGCCGGAGGACAGCATGAAGTCTTGAGCAAAGCGCTTGCAGCAGCGCCGGGCCTTGCTGACAGCACTGCTACGGAAACAAGAGTGGGCTTTAGGCCGTTTACACCGGGTTTTCTGCCGGTTGTCGGCGTCGTGCCGAACATCCAAGGGCTTTACGCCGCTAATGGTTTAGGCGCTTCGGGATTAACGATGGGGCCGTTCTTGGGTTCAGAGCTCGCAAAGCTAGTTCTCGGAAAGCAGACAGAAATAGACCTTAGCCCTTATAATCCAGCCGGAGCGTTGCATAATAAGTAAAAGCATAACAAACAAATAGTATAAAGCTGTTCTAGCTTTTCTTTTCTGTATGTGTTAGCATTTATCTTTAATGAAAAAGAGGACGTGAACTGATTTTGATAAAAATTGATATACCCGCACCGAATGTCACCATCACCGAACGACAGCAGTCAGCTAATGATAACGAGCCGAAAATAAAGGCGATTTACGGATTCATCGACTTTCACCAGATCCCAAGAGATAAAGGCGGCATCTTCATGTTTTATAACATTCACGATGAGCTGCTTTTTGTCGGCAAGGCTAGAAAGTTAAGACAAAGAATCAAGAAACACTTTGAAGACAATGTCTCACCGATCAAACATCACAGAGACGAAGTATATAAAATTGAAGTATGTGTAGTCGATGATCCAATGGAAAGAGAAATTTACGAAACATATATCATCAATACACAGCAATCGAAGTACAATATAGACAAGGCATTTTTTAAATAAGACGTCAGTCTGCGGATTGCACAGCGAAGCCAGAGCTTATGTTAAGTTCTGGCTTTTGATTTGGGCATTTTTCCGTATTATATCTAATTAAATTATTGAGAAATTTCAGAAAATAATATTGACAATCCTACCTCCGGACTTTAATATAACAATATATAATGTTATATAACGTTATATAATAAAAATAGGGAGTGAAGGATTTGAGTCAGGCCACAGCAAAAGTAAATCGTGAGGTTCAAGCTTTCTTGCAGGATTTGAAAGGGAAAACCATTGACCATGTATTTTTTGTCGCATGCGGAGGCTCTTCGGCCATTATGTATCCGAGTAAATATGTGTTTGACAGAGAGTCAAAATCAATCAACTCCGACCTTTACAGCTCGAACGAATTTATTCAACGCAACCCCGTTCAGCTTGGTGAAAAGTCTCTTGTTATTTTGTGTTCACACTCGGGAAATACCCCGGAAACGGTCAAAGCCGCTGCGTTTGCGAGGGGCAAGGGCGCACTTACGATTGCGATGACGCATGAGCCGGAGTCTCCTTTAGCGCAGGAAGCGCAATATGTTGCCCAGTACGATTGGGGTGGTGAGGCGCTTGCGATCAATACGAACTATGGCGTTCTGTACCAAATCGTTTTCGGCACCCTGCAAGTATTAGAAAACAATACAAAATTCCAACAAGCAATCGAAGGCTTAGATCAATTACAGGCTGTGTATGATGAAGCCCTTAAGCAGGAAGCTGGCAACGCGCAGCAATTCGCAAAAGCTCATGAAAAAGAAAGCATTATTTATACAATGGCAAGCGGTGCAAACTACGGTGTCGCTTACTCCTACAGCATCTGCATTCTCATGGAAATGCAATGGATTCATTCCCACGCCATTCATGCCGGAGAATATTTTCACGGACCGTTTGAAATTATTGATGAATCCGTGCCGTTTATCATCCTGCTCGGTTTAGATGAAACAAGGCCTCTTGAAGAGCGGGCGCTTACCTTCTCGAAAAAGTATGGCAAAAAGCTCACTGTGCTTGATGCCGCATCTTACGATTTCACTGCAATTGACGATTCAGTTAAAGGCTATCTTGCGCCGCTCGTTCTCAACCGTGTGCTGAGAAGCTATGCGGACGCGCTGGCAGAGGCGAGACATCATCCTTTATCTCATAGAAGATACATGTGGAAAGTTGAGTATTAATCTGAACATGCGGAACCATTATGCATTAGACTATAATGTTATATAACATTATAGTCTAATGTCCAGAGGAGGCCAACCCTTTGAAGAAAATGTTGTTGTTTTTGATCATTGCAGCTGTCAGTATGCTCACCATTGCGGGCTGTTCGAGCCAGGGCAGTTCAGCGGACGGAAAGGTGACATTGAAATTTTTCCATAGATGGCCGAAGGAGCCGGAAAAAAGTTATTTTGAAGAGGTTGTTAAGGAATTTGAAAAAGAGCACCCGGATATCGACATACAAATTGAAGCCGTTTTGAATGACTCTTATAAAGATAAAATTAAGGTTATGCTGGGAACCACCAGCCCTCCTGACATTTACTTCTCTTGGAGTGACGAGTTTGCTTTTAAATTCATCAGAGGCAATAAGGCACTTGATCTTTCGTCCTACTACAAAAACGATACAGATTGGTCATCACAGCTCGTTCATTCGCAAGTTACACCATTTACTTATGAAAACAAGCAATATGGCGTGCCATGGCAAATGGACGCTAAATCATTCTTCTATCATAAAGACATTTTTCAAAAGCTGAACCTTGATCCCCCGAAGACATGGGACGAATTCATCGATGTATCAAAGAAGCTGAAAGAAAATGGCTACACACCAATCAGCTTCGGAACAAAGGCGACTTGGACAATCTCGCACTATATCGGTACGCTCAATCAGCGGATGGTTGATGAAAAAACACGGGAAAAGGACTATAACGCCAAAACGGGTGAATTTACTGATGAAGGCTATGTAAAAGCACTTGAAAAGCTTCAGGAGCTGATGCCTTACTTCAATAAACATGTAAACTCCGTTGACCACGAATATGTGAGACAGCAGTTTAAGAGTGGAAAGTCGGCGATGATATATGCGGAAACAGCGGAAATCAAGCTGGTTGAACCAGTGAATCTGGGGATGTTCCCATTCCCTGATATCAGCGGGCAAAAAGGATCATCAGAAGCGTTAACGGGAGCGCCGGAAGGGTTCATGATTGCCTCAAAAACAAAACATCCGAAGGAAGCGGTGGCATTTTTGCAGTTTCTGACGTCGAAAAAAATGGGTGAAAAGCTCGTCAAAGATGTCGGGAAATACAGTGCGGTGCAAGGAACGGCTACCGAAGAAAATTCTACAGCCATTCAGCGTGAAGCGGTTCAGCAAATTGTTGATGCCAAATCAATGGTGCCATGGTTTGATATGGATGTTGATGTTGAAATCGCAGATGCGTACTTAACGAGCGTCCAGCAAATGCTCGGCGGCGACATGACACCGGAGCAGGTGATGAAAGCCGTTCAAAAGGCAGCGAAGCAAGTGAGGGCGTCAGCTGAATAAATCAAAGAAAAGGTGAAGCTTCGCACCTTTTCTTTTTATAAAGGAGATGAGATATCCTTGGTCAATCAGAATAAAATAATCCCCTATTTGTTTTTGGTGCCTGCTCTCGTTTTTTTACTTTTCGTTTATATCCCGATTTTTGAGAATGTCTTCCTCAGCCTGTTTCAATGGAGCTCTTTTTCTCCGGAAAAAACGTTTATCGGATTGAAAAACTATGTTGAATTATTTCATGATCCTGTCTTCTATCAGGCACTTACAAATAATGCGCTTTACGCAGTGATTTCTATTGTATGCCAGGTATTTGGCGGTTTGATTTTGGCGGCGGTGCTTGAGGATAAACTGGTCAGAAAATGGTCGCCGTTTTTTCGCACCGTTTTCTTTTTGCCGGTTGTCATCTCAATGACGGTGATCGCGCTTTTGTTTGATTTTATTTACAACCCTGAGACGGGGCTTTTGAATCAGCTGCTTCAGGCGGTCGGTCTTGATCAGCTGACGAGGGCTTGGCTCGGTGATAACAATACGGCTATGCTGTCTGTCATTTTTGTGTCTCAATGGCAATCTGTCGGTTATATTGCGATGCTGTACATTGTGTCGATTCAAAAAATACCGGATGAACTGTATGAAGCGGCGCGTCTTGACGGCGCGGGAAAAATTCAGCAGTTTTTTTACATTACCATTCCCCAGACGAAAGAGATGTCTTTTGTTGCGGTGGTCATGACGCTGACCGGCGCCTTTACGGTATTTAATGAACCGTACATATTGACAGGCGGCGGGCCGGGAAACGCTTCTGAAGTCTTAAGCACGTTTTTATATAAAAGCGCCTTTACAAAGGATATGATGGGCTATGCATCAGCGATTGCCACCGTGGTGTTAATCATTACGCTCACATTGTCGCTCATGCAAATGAAGCTCTTTAAAACCGGGAAGGAGGAGTAAGAGATGCTGCCTCAGAAGAAGACAGATTCGTTCAGATTGGAGCCTGTGCCTGACCGGCATATTGAGATGAAAAGAAAACCTAGACGGAAATGGTACATCGGAGAAACGTCTGTATGGATTTTCCTGTTTCTTTATCTGATTGCGATTGCCTATCCGCTTCTATGGATGGTGATGAGTGCTTTTAAAAACTCGGACGATATTTTTGAGCACAGCTGGTCGCTGCCGTCTTCGTGGCATCCGGAAAATTTTGTGTCGGCCTGGAATCAGGGGATTTCTTCTTATTTTATGAACAGTGTCATCGTCACGGCGCTTACGTGTGTAATCACTGTCTTGATCAGTGCATGGGCGGCGTACGGTCTTTCCCGGTTTGAGTTTAAAGGAAAAGGATTCTTTTTGGTGATTTGTCTTGGCGGTTTGATGCTGACGCCGCAGGTCAGTCTTGTGCCGCTTTATTCTATTATTCAGTCGCTGGGGCTTTACAACACGTATTGGGCTTTGATCTTGCCTTATGCGGCTTATCGGATCCCGTTCACCATCATTTTGATCCGCTCTTATTTTCTTTCTATTTCTAAAGAATTGGAGGAGGCGGCTTATTTAGATGGGTGTACGAGTTTTGGTATATTTTTCAGAATTTTCTTACCAATGAGTGTGCCGATTTTGGTGACATCCGGCATTTTGACGGCTTACCATACGTGGAATGAGTTTATGTTTGCGATTATTTTCATAGATGATGAGAATTTGCGGACCATTCCAGCGGGGCTGATGCAGTTCAGAGACGCGCTGCAGACAGATTGGGGCGTCCTGTTGGCGGGATTAACGATTTCAGCCGCGCCGATTATGATTCTATTTTTATTGATGCAAAAATATTTTGTCCGCGGGATTGCAAGCGGAAGTGTAAAAGGATAAAGGAGGAAGCACAATGAAATTGATTGCGGTTGGAGATAATGTTGTCGATTACTATCAGGACCAAGAAACGTTCTACCCGGGAGGAAATGCCTTGAACGTCGCTGTGCTTGCCAAACGGCTCGGGCATGAGGCTTCCTATATCGGAATCGTCGGCAATGATGAAGCCGCGGCGCATCTGCTGAATGTACTGAAATTGGAGCAGGTCAACGCGGATTATATCCGCCAGGCGCACGGAGAAAACGGAATGGCGATTGTCACCCTTGATGAACAGGGGGAACGGATCTTTGTCAGATCAAATAAAGGCGGCATTCAGTCCCGGCTCCGTCTTGTGTTTCAGGAGAAAGATCTAGCCTTTGTCAGCGGGCATGATCTGCTGCATACCAGTGTGTACAGCAAGCTTGAGAACGACCTTCCGCAGCTGTGCGGCCTGATCCCGGTCTCCTTTGATTTTTCAACCAATCGGGAGGATGATTATTTGAGGAAGGTTTGTCCTTATGTGACGCATGCGTTTTTTTCAGGAAGTGATTTGAGTGAGTCGGAGTGCGGTGAGCTTGCCAAAGCAGCTCATGGGTACGGAGCTAAAATCGTTTGTATGACCCGCGGGGGCCAAGGAGCGATCTTGTCTGCGGGAGACCGAATCTATCATCAGCCGATTGTTGAAACTGATATAATAGATACACTTGGAGCGGGAGATTCTTTTATAGCGGGCTTTTTGACTGCTTTTTGC
Source organism: Bacillus sp. 11C (assembly GCF_055486375.1). Lineage (NCBI taxonomy): Bacteria > Bacillati > Bacillota > Bacilli > Caryophanales > Bacillaceae > Bacillus > Bacillus sp. 11C. The sequence continues at coordinate 165,750 of NZ_JBUPVZ010000005.1, read as the reverse complement.
GAGAAGCGGGACATCACGCATGCTTTGCGCCAAGCGGCGGAAACGGCTGCGAGAACATGCGGCGTGTACGGGGCATTCGGCTACGGCCATCCTTTTCGCTTGGAGGATGGGGGAAGCAGTGAAAAAACGAGAATACTATAAGCAGTGTCTCGTTTTTTATGCCGATTATGTGTAGGGGCTGTTGATGGTAAAAGTGACACGGTTTGTGTGCATCAAAAACAGTGAGCAGTAGATTGGCTGGTCGTTTGATGTAAAAGCTGTTTTATCGATTTCAAACAGCGCATCCCCGATATCGCAATCCAGGTATTTGCTTTCCTCCTGCTGGGCATATACAACGTTTAATAGTTTCGTATTGTGAGCAGGAACGACTTGATACTGTTGCTTTAAAATATCATGCATGGACACGCCGTCAGCTATAAAGGTATCAATGCCGGGAAACAAATCCAGTGGATAATGCGTCACTTCAAAGGTGAGCGGCTGGTCATCGTTATATAAAATCCGTTTTAATTCAACGACAGGGCTCTCGGGATTGATTTGCAGTTTTTCGGCAATGGGTTTTGCCGCCGGAATGATTTCGTGGGACAGCACCTGATGCTTCGGTTTTTTGCCAGTTGATTCCATAAATTCCGAGTAGCCGTTTACTGCGATCAGCTCCCGTTTTAATTTAGGGCTTTTAACGAACGTTCCCTTTCCTTGCTGCCTGATAAGATAGCCTTCTTCGACTAAATCGAGAATGGCTTTCCTGACGGTAATGCGGCTGACATGATACTTGCTGCAAAGCTCGCTTTCGGTAGGTAGCTTGGCGGTTGGGGAATATACGCCCTTTTTGATGTCATCAGTGATGATTTGTTTTAGCTGAATGTATAAAGGTGTAGAACTTCCGTTGTTTAACAAAGGGTAGCCTCCTTTTAACCTATTATTCATATTATAATGTATTATGACGTTATAATACAAATTTACATTTTTTATTTTAGAAATATAGCAAAAATGGGAATTGATTACTCTAAAAATAACAGAAAGACTGGGTTGTTTCCAGTGACGAAATAACAGATCAAAAGATAGGGGGAATGTCTGATGGCTTCATTAACATTTGAGCATGTCAAAAAAGCATATTACTCTCAATTAACGGTGAAGGACTTTGATTTAGATGTAAAGGATAAGGAGCTTTTGGTGCTGGTGGGGCCGTCAGGATGCGGAAAATCGACCACGCTGCGGATGGTGGCGGGACTGGAGAGCATCTCTGAAGGCCACCTCCTCATTGATGGGGAACGGGTCAATGATCTTCCGCCGAAAGAACGTGATATTGCGATGGTATTCCAAAACTACGCGCTTTATCCGCATATGACGGTTTTTGATAATATGGCGTTTGGATTAAAGCTCAGAAAGATGCCGAAACAGGAAATTACAGAGCGGGTCCATGCGGCAGCCAGAATTTTAGAGATTGAACATTTGCTGAAGAGAAAACCGAAGGCACTCTCCGGCGGGCAGCGGCAAAGGGTGGCGCTTGGCAGATCGATTGTGAGGGAGCCGAAGGTCTTTTTAATGGACGAGCCGCTTTCCAATCTGGACGCAAAGCTGAGAGTGACAATGCGGACAGAAATCAGCAAGCTGCACCAGCGTTTAGAGGCAACCGTCATTTATGTCACGCATGACCAGACCGAAGCGATGACGATGGGCGATCGGATTGTCGTGATGAATGAAGGGGAAATCCAGCAAGTGGCGAAACCTCATGACATTTATCATTACCCGGCAAATCTGTTTGTCGCAGGCTTCATCGGCTCCCCGGGAATGAACTTTCTGAAAGGCGTGATAGAAGAACGGCATGGCGAGCTGTTTTTCATAAACCCTTCGATCCGGCTTCATATTCCTGAAGAAAAAGCGAAGCGGCTTAAGGAAAAGGGATATGCCGGAGAACAGATGATTGCCGGCATCCGGCCGGAGCATATCACAAAATTGACGGGACATGATCAGTTGTTTGATGCAGTGTTTAAAGCGAAGGCGGAAGTGAATGAAAACTTGGGAGCGGAGCTGATTGTGCATGTCACGGCTGGGGACGAGCGGCTCACGGTCCGCATGGACGGAAACACGCGAATCGCCGCAGGCGATTCGATCCAGCTGGCGGTGAAAATGGATCACGTCGTCTTGTTTGATGCGGAAACGGAAAAAGCTGTGTATTAAGAAAGGTGCTCCTGTTGAGGAGCACCTTTTTCTTACGGCCAAATGTCGTCGGCCCATTCAGGATGGTCGATAAAAGGATTGCGGTTGTGCTGATATTTCTCATAAATGATTTCATTTCTTTTCCGTTCGCGGTCGTCAACCGGATCCTGCCTATTCCATTCGAGGAGGACAGATTGTTTTCCGTGATAAGGGACTGAGCCGTTGCCTGTTTTATCATTCAGTTCAAGATCAGGGTACCCGTCATCACCTTCGTAACGGACTGCCATGTAAAACAGCATGCGGGCGACATCGCCCTTCACATCATCGCGGGGCTCCCATGAGTCTCCGTCATAATAATTTCCAGGTGCTTTGGCATGTTCTGTGCCGCCGTTGTCAAAATCCATATTTCCTCTGGCACTGTTGACTTGGACATCAGCCGGGCGCAAATGGTGAATGTCGGTGCCAGGCCCCTTGCTTGTGCCAAAATTACCATGGGATTTCGCCCAAACGTGCTCGCGGTTCCAATCGCCGACATTGCCGCCATTCAGGTTTTTCGACCGCGATTCATTCGTATAGAGCAGGATGACGTTATTTCGGTTTTTTGGGTCTTCATCGGTTTCTTTCAGCGCGTTCCATACTTCGCTGTATGACAGCGTCGTGTGTCCGCTGATGATGCGGTGCAGGGCGCTTTTTAGCGATTCACCTGACTTTCCTTCAGCCCCTTCATAATAGGTATCTGTGTCAGCGTAGGGTGCAGCGGGAGCGGCTAATGAGAGAAGCCCCCCGGTTTCTGAAAAGGAAGAAGCCAATCGTTCATTCAGGATCAGTGCGGTTTGCGTGCTTGCTGAGGCGGCGGGCGCAAACCATCCGGAAATCAGTAACACAAAGACGAGCGGCAGAAATCTTGCTATTTTGGTCATCACTTGCCCTCCTTTTATCAGATCATGTCTATTATCTAAAATTGAAATAAAGGATAGAAGTGTTATTTTGTATATTTTTCATTAAAATTGTAAATTAGTCCCTTTGGAGGAGGCGGATATCCACTGTTCCAATATCTTTAGGCCTCGTTTTTGCATATTGGCTCTCTCCCTTACCGTGTTTTCTTTTGACTTTACATGAAAACAGCCCTGAGAGGTAGAGTGTTTTCTGGCCGTTATGCTGCTGGATAGATACTGTGACTAAAAAATAAACGTTTTTTTGGTTAATCTGCCAATGAACTATCCGTGTTCCTCCTTCTATAATGAAGTCACCATAACGGCCAGAGGGGGGAGTACATGGAAAAGCAGAAGCTTTCAGTCAAAAACAGCATCACAGATTATATTGAATGGCTCGCCCAATACGGCACATCCGCGGACGGCGGCGTGACGAGGCTTTTGTATACAAACGAATGGATGGATGCGCAGCTTGCCGTGAAGACTGAAATGTCGGCATTTGGGCTTGAAACAAGATTCGACGATGTCGGCAATGTGTTTGGAAGGCTTTCGGGCACCCAGTCTCCGGATGAGGTCATTTTAACCGGTTCACATATCGATACCGTCCTCAATGGAGGAAAGTATGACGGCGCCTATGGCGTTCTTGCGGCAATGCTCGCGATCAAGCAGCTCAAAGAAACGTACGGAGCACCGAAAAAAACACTCGAAGCTGTCTCCTTATGTGAGGAGGAGGGCAGCCGTTTTCCAATGACCTATTGGGGATCGGGGAATATGACTGGTGTTTTTTCTGTACAGGATGCAGAAGAACCGAGAGACGAATCAGGTGTTTCTCTGCAAACAGCGATGTATGAGTGCGGTTTTGGTAAAGGTGAGTATCAGGCGGCCTGCAGGACAGATATCAGCGCCTTTGTCGAGCTTCATATTGAACAGGGTCAGACATTGGAAATGTCAGGCCGGGATCTCGGCATTGTGACAAGTATTGCGGGGCAGAGGCGATATCTCGTCACGCTGGAGGGGGAATGCAATCACGCGGGAACGACCTCTATGAAATGGCGCAAAGACCCCCTGGCAGCCAGCAGCCGTATCATTCATGAGCTGCTGCTGCGGTCGGAGGAGCAGCCGGATGAGCTCCGTCTGACATGCGGAAAAATAATGGCAGAGCCCAATGTGGCCAATGTCATACCGGGCCGCGTGCAGTTTTCAATCGATATTCGCCATCAGCATCAGCACGTGCTGGAGCAATTTCATAATGACATGGCCGCTTTGATCAACGGCATTTGCCATCAAAAAGGGATTCGTGCCATAAATGATGAATATATGCGGATAGAGCCTGTGCCAATGGACGAAAGGCTGAAGGCTGCGGCTCTTGAATCAGCGGCAGAAAACGGTCTCAGCTGTGAAGAAATGGTGAGCGGAGCAGGGCATGACGCGCAAATGATCGGAAGACGCTATCCGGCTTGTATGCTGTTCGTGCCAAGCCGCGGCGGCATCAGCCACTCACCGAAGGAATATACCTCAGCCAGACAGCTTGAGAACGGCGTCCGCGCATTGGCTGATTTATTATACAGACTGGCTTACTGATAAAGGGAGGAATGGCTGTGTCACGCAGAAAAGAATTATGCACCCCGTTAAGAACGATTATGACGCCGGGACCTGTGGAGGTAGATCCGCGTGTCTTAAGAGTGATGAGCACCCCGGTTGTCGGCCAATTTGATCCAGCGTTTACAGGTATCATGAATGAAACGATGGAAATGCTCCGGGAGCTGTTTCAAACGAAAAACCGCTGGGCATACCCGATTGACGGCACTTCACGGGCGGGAATCGAAGCGGTGCTGGCGAGTGTGATTGAGCCGGAAGATGATGTGCTCATCCCCATTTACGGGCGCTTCGGTTATTTGCTGACTGAAATTTCCGAGCGGTATGGAGCCAATGTTCATACGCTTGAGTGTGAGTGGGGAACGGTTTTTGACCCGCAGGACATCATACGGGAAATGAAAAAAGTGAAACCGAAAATCGTGGCGATGGTGCATGGGGAAACATCGACAGGGCGGGTTCACCCGCTGGAAGCAATCGGCGAAGCCTGCCGCGCCCAGAATGCATTGTTCATCGTCGATGCAGTTGCGACGATTGGCGGCTGCGAGGTCAAAGTCGATGATTGGAAGATTGACGCGGCCATCGGCGGCACGCAAAAGTGCTTGTCTGTTCCATCGGGAATGGCACCAATTACATATAATGAGCGGGTGGCAGATGTGATTGCGGCTCGAAAAAAGGTGGAGCGCGGGATTGCGACACAAGCTGACAGGGCAACGCTTTCGGGGAACCGGCCGATCACAAGCAATTATTTTGATTTGAGCCAGCTTGAGGATTATTGGAGCGAAAGACGGCTCAATCATCATACTGAAGCAACGACGATGCTGTACGCCTTGCGTGAGGGTGTCAGGCTGACGCTTGAAGAAGGTCTTGAAGCCCGCTTTGAGCGGCATCGCCACCATGACGCTGCATTAGCAGCAGGGATTAAGGCAATGGGGCTGAAGCTGTTTGGAGATGACAGCTGCAAAATGCCTGTTGTCACCTGTGTAGAAATCCCTGGCGGCATTGACGGCGAGTCTGTCAGGCATATGCTTTTGGCACAATTCGGCATCGAAATCGCCAGCTCATTCGGTCCGCTCGCGGGAAAAATCTGGAGAATCGGCACGATGGGCTACAGCTGCAGAAAAGAAAACGTGCTGTTCGTGCTTGCCGGGTTAGAAGCTGTGCTGCTGAGGCATGGCGCAGGGATCGAAGCAGGAAAAGCGCTCCAAGCGGCGCTTGATGTGTATGAAAATGCTGGCCGTCAGACAGCGGTATAAAGAAAAGCTTGCGGAATGCCGCAAGCTTCAGCGTGTCGACAAACCCTCGCATTCGTTGTCAAGGCTGTGCTTCGGTGCTCACGAATTTCAATATTCGCTGTGCTCCGATGCTCGCCTTTCCTAGACTACAAGGGTTTTCAATCACGCTGGATGACAAAACCCTAAAACCATAAACCGTTTTAGGATTTTGTCAACAATCGAAGCTTGCGGGAACGCCGCAAGCTTTTTTAGTGATACGAATTCGCTTTTTCTCTAATCTGATTTTCTTCGTTTGACTCTTTTTACAAATCCTCTTTCCCCGTGTTGCATTTTCTAACGAAGTATGAGTCATTTTTTCTTCCATTAGCTAATCTTTATACAAATGCTGAACTTGTTGTTTCTTACAGCGATTATTGAGAGGAGGATGCAGCATTGGGAAATCTGCACATGATGGTAGATGCGCTCCTTGAAGAGCAGGAAGAGGCTGTGCTGGCGACAATTGTTCAAGTTGAAGGCTCCGCATATCGAAAAGCAGGTGCCTCTATGCTCTTTAAGAAAAATGGGGAACGGGTCGGCCTGCTGAGCGGCGGGTGTGTGGAAGAAGATTTACGCCACAGAATCAGTGAGCTGGGAGATCAGCTGACGTCAGTGCTGATTCCCTATGACATGCGGGCGGAGGACGATATGTCCTGGGGCATGGGAGCCGGATGCAACGGCGTAATTCATATTCATGCGGAGCGAATCACTCAGGAAAAAAGACGGCACTTTGATAGAGTGAGGGACTGCCTTCATTCAGGCAAAGCTGTCACAGCCGTTACGCAGCTTGACTCCTCCCATTATTTATTTTTGTCTGAGAACACGCATTTCGGGAATTGGCCGGACGCGCCTCTGCAAGACATTCACCGTACCGCTTCAACGCTTCATTTACCGCATTTCGATTCATCAACCAACTTGTTTATTCAGCGAATTGAGCCAAAGCCGCGTCTCATTCTGTTTGGGGCGGGACCGGATATTGTGCCGCTCGCTAATTTGGCGGCGGATACAGGGTTTTCTGTTATCGTGACAGATTGGCGTCCCGCTTATTGCACATCCTCTCTATTCCCAAAAGCGGATCGGCTGATCACCGCTTTTCCGGAACAAATGCTCAGTGAATTTCAGTTTGATCCGCATGATGCCGCTGTTGTAGCGACCCACCATTTTCAGCACGATCAAACGATCATCGACTTCTTATTTTCTCGAAAGCTTCATTATATCGGACTGTTGGGTTCGGCAAACCGCACGAAGCGGCTGCTGAACGGAAAACAGCCGCCGGCTCACTTTTACAGTCCGGTCGGGCTGAAAATCGGTTCGGAAGGGCCCGAGGAAATTGCTGTCAGCGTTGTTGCAGAAATCATTCAAACGAGAAAGCGGGTGGGGGCTGTATGAGAAACCCCTATATTATCGGAGTGTTTCTGGCCGCCGGCAAAAGCAAAAGAATGGGCCAAAACAAGCTGGCTTTGCCGTTAAAAGGAGAAACCATCGGATCGCTTTCTTTGAAAACCGCTCTTTTGTCCCGCCTTGATCACGTGCTGATCGTCGAGAGGACTGAACATGCTTCCTTTGAGTGGATGGGAGCGTCATATCACGCGTCGCCATTTCGAGAACGCTGGAGCCTGCACGTTTGTCAAGACGCTGAAAAAGGCCAAGGGCATTCAGTCAGCAGCGGGGTGAGAAAAGCAGAAAGCATGGGAGCGGACGGCGTTGTCATTTTGTTAGCCGACCAGCCGCAGCTTTCCGTCGATCATCTTAATGCCCTTGTGGCAATGGCTTCTAAGTCATTTGCCGTATCATCATCCTTAGGCGCGCTCACCCCGCCAATCTATTTCTCATCGGCTTGTTTTCCTTATATAAAGGAGTTAAAGGGAGATGAGGGGGCTCGCAGGCTCCTGAAAAGCGGGCAGCTTGGAACAGGAGCGGTTTTGGAGGCAAAGGAAAGCGCGGAGTTGAAAGACATTGATACACCGGAAGAATACGAAATGGTAAGGAGGGCGATGGTTTGAACGGCCAAGTGACAAAAACAAGAATGACTCTTCAATTATGGAGGCCGGAAGCGCTTGATGAGGCCTATTCACTTTTAGAGAAGCATGCCCCGGATGTGTGTGCCGCATCGGGCAGCACACTGCTTCAGCTTCAGTGGGACAAAGGGATTCTTCCGAAACAGCACCTCGTCAGTCTTGAAGGAATTAACGAGATGAGAGGGATCACCGCCAGCGGCACCCACCTGTCGATCGGGGCGCTCACAACGCTGAATGAATGCAGAAAGAATCCCCTGATCAAAAGTGCACTTGGTTGTTTCAGCGACGCTGCTTCCGTTGTCGCCGCCCCCGGAATCCGTAGCAGGGCCACGATTGGCGGCAACATCGCGAGTAAAATCGGCGATTTGATTCCGCTCATGCTGGTCCTTGATGCTGAGCTTATCGTGTATCAAAAGAAACTGATCAGGCTGTCGCTTGGCAATTGGCTCATAGATGAAGACTTTAGAACTGCTATCGTCACGCGTATCATCATTCCGCGTGCGGAGAAAGAGCGTGTGTTTTACCGCAAGCTTGGGAGGCGGCAGGCTTTTACAGGCGCGGTTGCTGTGGCAGCTGGACGTTTTTTGAAAGACGGCGGCATTCGGCTCGCCGCTGGCCATGCCGATATCACACCGGAAAGATTAATGGAAAGCGAAGCGAAATGGATGGCGCCACGGTGGAATCCGCACGAGCTGTACGAAACCATCATCCATGAGCTGCCTTTTTCCGCAGATGCTTTTATGTCAGCGGCATACAGAAAAAAAGCCGCGGCCAACGTCATCATGGCAGAGCTGCTGGCTGAGGGAGGAGAAAAATGATCATCAACAAACCGTCAAGAGTGAGACCGGATGGAAGGGGAAAGGTCACAGGTGAATTGAAATATATGACCGATCTCAGCTTTCCCGGAATGCTATATGGCAAAGTGCTGAGAAGCGCTTATCCTCATGCAGAGATCGTGTCGATTTGCACCAAAAAGGCTGAAGAAATGGAAGGTGTGCGGGCGGTTGTCACTCATCAAGACGTTCCCGGATCAAACCGCTTTGGCATTGTCATCCCTGACCAGCCGGTTTTATGTGAGGACAGGGTGCGATTTGTTGGGGATGCGATCGCCGCAGTGGCTGCGGAAACGGAAGAAATTGCGGAAGCGGCGCTGGAGCTGATTCGCGTTGAATATAAAGAACTGGAGATCATTGATTCACCGGAAAAAGCGCTTCGGCCGGACGCGCATAGACTGCACGAGGACGGGAACATCCTTCACCGTGCGTTTTTTTCACACGGCGATGTGAAAGAAGGCTTCCAAGCATCTGACACAGTCCTTGAAGAAACCTACGAGCTGCCGCGGCAGATGCATACATATATGGAAACGGAAGGAGGCGTAGCCGTTCCAAAAGAAGATGGGGGCTTTACGATGTATGCAGGAACACAGCACGGCTATAAAGACCGTTTCCAGCTTGCCCGTATTTTTGACATTCCCGAAGAGAAGATTAGGGTTGTGTCTAGTCCGATGGGCGGCTCGTTCGGCGGAAAGGATGAGCTGAATATCCAGCCGTATGCCGCGCTTTTGGCACTGAAAAGCGGACTTCCTGTCAACATTCATCAGACCAGAAAGGAATCTGTACGTTCTGGAATTAAGCGCCATCCGATGAAGATTACGATAAAAACGGGAGCGGATCAAGCAGGAAAGCTATTGGCTCATGATGTGAAAATTGTGGCGGACACAGGCGCTTACGCTACGCTTGGACCGGCCGTTCTTGATTTTTCTGTCGAGCATGCCGCGGGTCCGTACCGCATTCCAAATATTCGGACTGAAGGGATCTCTGTGTTTACGAACAACGGGGTGGCGGGCGAATTTCGGGGGTTTGGCGGCAATCAAATCACATTTGCGCTCGAAACCCATCTTGATCGCCTCAGCGGCTTGCTCGGCATCGATCCGCTGGAGCTGAGAAGAAAAAATATCAGACAACCGCATGATCTGGGGCCGCTTGGGCATCGGATTGCACCGACTGACGGAGCGGCGCAGGTTTTGGACGTCATTTCTGAATCTCCTATTCTCACAAGAAAACGTGTGAACTCCGGGTATATACGAAGAGGCAAGGGAGCGGCCATTACGATGCACGGCGGCGGGCTGGGATATGGCCGAATGGATGCGGCGGGAGGCCGTTTATCTCTTTCAAGTGAAGGCAAAATCACAGCTTCATTCGGATTTGAAGAATGCGGACAGGGGATTCTAGCGGCGATTGAACATATTGTCATTGAGGAGCTGGGCTGTGCGGCTGAGGATATTTCCATTGTCATTGGGGATACCGCAAAAGCGCCGAAGTCAGGTTCCTCCACCGCATCCCGTGGCACAAGCATGGTGTGGCACGCGATCCAGCGTTTGAAGAAGCCATTCCTTTCTCGATTGAAAAAACGGGCCGCAGAATGGAGCGGCTGTGCGGAGGAAATCCTTATTTTAGGCGCCGCAGGCTTGCGTGACAAAAACACAAAGGAGCTCGTGGTGACGTATAAGAAGCTGGCTGAAAAAGGCCCTTTGGCAGAGGAAACCGAATTTGATTTTCCGACAACGCCTGATCCTGTGGTCGGCGGGCATTTTCTCTACGCATTTGGCGCGGCTGCTGTTGAGGTGGAGGTTGATCTATTAACAGGCTATGTCAGAGTGATAGATTGTGAACACGCTATTGCAGCAGGTCCGGTTGTCAGTCCGCAGGGCTATCGGGGACAAATTGAAGGCGGCGCTGTTATGGCGCTCGGCTATACGCTGATGGAGGAAGCCGAAATGACGGACGGCCGTTATGCGGCGGAAAACCTCGACCAGTATATCATTCCCGGTGTGAAGGATGTTCCTGAAATGAAGCTGACTGCAATAGAAGAGCTGATGGAAGGCGATTCCCACGGCCCGCGCGGCGTCGGCGAAATCGGAACAATCGCCATCACCCCGGCGATTGTAAAGGCTGTGCACAATGCGGTCGGATGCTGGATAAACAAGCTGCCGATTTCTAGAGAAGAGCTGCTTGACGCGATAGACAGAAAGGGGATGAAGCAATGGACATAAAAGAAGCTGGGCTATTTCCTATAAAAAAGGAACAGTTCCGGATGACCGTAAATGGGCAGGAGCGGGAGATTGCAGCCGTTCCCGCGACACGTCTGAGTGACCTGCTTAGAAAGGAATTTCAGCTGACCGGGACAAAGGTATCCTGCGGAATCGGCCGCTGCGGAGCGTGCTCCATCCTAATCGACGGAAGGCTGGCCAATGCGTGCATGACGATGGCCTATCAAGCAGACGGCCACTCCATTACCACCATCGAAGGGCTTCAAAAAGAAGAACTGGATATCTGCCAAACCGCTTTCTTGGAAGAAGGCGGCTTCCAATGCGGCTACTGCACTCCGGGCATGACGATTGCGCTTAAAGCGCTGTTCGAGGAAAACCCGCATCCCGCAGATGAAGAGATAGAAGAAGGGCTGGCGGGGAATTTGTGCCGGTGTACCGGGTATGGCGGAATTATGCGGTCGGCTTGGAGGATTAAAAGAGAATTGCGTGATGGGAAAAAATGAAGTCCGGCTTTTAAAGTCGGACTTCATTAGTCTGAAAAATTGATTTATAAATTGTAAGACGATCAAGAGGTTTTCCCTCATTTACTTTCTCGACTACAATACTAGACACTGTATCTTGCAATAGTTGCTTCTTTTCTGAGTCAGTCATATCACCCCAGGATTCTATTAAATCGAGTATTACCTGTTTATCTACTTTAGCTACCAGCGTTATTTTTTCAAGTATCTTAAATTCTTCCTTTAGCTCATTTCCCTAGTTCTTTCTGGATTTTTTCCTTTTTATTTTTGTCTAAAAATTGTTCCTCAAGGATATCAATTTCATTTTATGGAAGGAGCAGTTTCTGCCTTCTGCTTATGATGGTAGTTTACTGTTATTAAAATTTTCTTTTTGAGAAAACCAATAATAGGCTTTAAACAAAAGATCTCTAAAAAACACTTTAATATTAACGTTCTTTGATAGTTGCTGTAACTCTTCTTTGAGTATCACCTTCTATAGCTCTACTAATAAGTTTATATTTCTCATTTTTATTAAGCCATACGTCTGTTGATTCATAGGAGTTGTTACCACCTACTATAAAGGATTTTACTAAAGTACCATCCGATTTTTCTAGTTGGCACCCGCCACCCATACTATTAAGGTCTCCACCCATATATTCGCAAGTGAATTTCATATATTTTCCGGAACCTTCTATAACTAAACCAGCATAGGGGCTATTATTGTATGAGTATGCACTACCACCACTTATAGCATTAGCAGGTATAGCAAAAACAATTGAAGCTAGAATAACTGTGAAAATTAAAGAGAATAGTTTTTTCATTTTTCAACACTCCTATTTTTTATGAATTATTTTTTATGTTATCTTTCTTTAATAGTTGCAGTTACATAAGAACCGTCCGGTGAAAACCAATCGTTATCAGCTTGCATTATATAAGTTTTACCTTTGTTCAGCCATACGTCGGTACTATCAGTTTTGTCCCATGGTGAGACGTTAAGATGAGCACTATCAGATCCGCCAACTTCATACAAGTCACAGTAACCGGCACCTTCCCCTTGACTAGAACCTGTATATGCACAAGTGAATTTCATATATTTTCCTGATCCTGTAATCGTTATACTTTGTGCAGAATTTTGATATTTGTAAGATGTTACACTTCCTGTCGTTGAAGTTGCACTAGCTGATAATGAAAATGTTGATAAAGAAAGGAACACTGTTAGTGCCAAAAGAGTTTTCTTTTTTTTCATGGTCATTCTCCTTTTTGTTTTATTAGGATTTATATATTCAACAATAAATAACAATTAACCTCTTTTTGGAAAAAATATTCGAAAGGAGAAATAAGATGCTTATGAACAAATGTCATTTATTCCGGAAGTGAATAAAAGGATGTGCGCAACACGTTCATTAGTAGATCATTAAAAGTTCAAGCTGTAAATAGGAGAGAGCAAAAAGAAAAGGGAGTCATTGGGCTGTTCCCGCAGCTACGGAAAAGCAATGAATATAATGAGCTGAAAGTTAAGCAAATTGATAGAGCTTTAGAGAATTGCCTAGATGAACTTCAATTACAGATCGTAAAGATGAAATACCTCTCACCCAAGCAAAGAACGGATACAGATATCTATATGGAGCTTGGCATAAAATCGGATAAGTTTTATATGTAAAAAAAGCATACTATTAATGGTATTGCAACAGCTCTTGGGATAATCTAAGGTCTGTTTTTTTTGTGTCCTTAGACGTCAACTCTGTATTAAGATCCACAATTGCGAATAATCGTTAGTAGGATAATAGCCGATGCTTTTTACACTGGTGTACTTAATTGTTGCGCGTTAAAATTGCAATAAATTGAAAAAAGGGATGGAATAATGACTAAATAAAATTGGATTCAAAGGGGGGTTAATCATGAAAACGAATCATAAGAAGAAAGAAGTTCAACAAAAGTATAGAGAAGAAATTAAAAAGAAGAAACAAGAGCAAGAAGATGACAAAAATTATTTTAAAGAAGCAATTATTGGTGTAACGATAATTGTGTTGTTTATCTTTTTGAACTATACGCTTCAGGGATTTTAAAAGGAAGTCCCTTTTTATATGTAAATACTAATTGGTAATAATGAACTGTAAGACATAACTACCGATTATGGTAAACACGGTGGATGATATAACAAATCTGGACCAATGTTTATATTTCCCCGGTTCAGAAGCGTTCTCAGGTAGATTAGGAACCACACAGCAAAAACGCCATAAAAACTTCTCATGGCGTCTGTCGAACAGGAGGTGCTCACACACGGAGGAGTTAGGCAAAGTTACACTTAATAACCACCGAAGAAAGAAGTTCCAACAATGATTAACAAAATGAATAGCACCACGAGTAAAGCGAAGGAGCTGCCATATCCGTTTGAGTAACCCATATTGCCACCTCCTTAGTGAGGATAGTATAAGATATGCCAAACGATCATTTTCGACATAGATTTAAGTCTAAAAAAGAGAAAATGAATATTTTGTCTAAAGGTGTAAGAGAGAACGCATAATCAATAACTATTAAACATGCAGCTATTGCCCTCAAAGCATTTGTTTGAGGAAATTCCGCATCTGTCTGCTTTTTCTCGAAGACCATTCGCCTGAAAAATTAATGATTGTATCAGATTGACCTATACTTTAGAATGACTAATTATATTCTGAAAATTTTATCAGGGGTGGTTATATGAAAACGATTGGTCTTATTGGCGGGATGAGTTGGGAATCTTCAGCTGAGTATTATCGAATCATTAATGAAGAAATAAAAAAGAAATTAGGGGGGCTGCATTCGGCGAAATGCCTTTTATACAGTGTTGATTTTAAGGAGATTGAACACTATCAGTCCGAAGGGGCTTGGGATCAAGCCGGTGCAGCTTTAGGGGAAGCTGCGAGATCATTAGAAAAAGCCGGTGCAGATTTTATAGTAATATGTACAAATACCATGCATAAAGTAATTGGCTATATCCAAGAAATGATCACTATCCCTATTTTACATATTGCAGATGCAACTGCCGATCAAATCACTAGACAAGGTATTCGTTCGGTAGGATTACTTGGTACTAAGTATACGATGGAACAAGATTTTTATAGATCACGTATTGAGTCTCACGATATCAATGTCATTGTGCCTAGTGATGAGGAAAGAGAATTAATCAATCATATTATTTATCAGGAACTATGTTTGGGGGAAATCAAACAGTCGTCCAGAAACATGTATAAGAAGATGATCAATCATTTGGTGGATCGGGGAGCAGAAGGGATTATTCTCGGATGCACTGAAATTGGTTTATTAGTAAAGGCAGAGGATTCTAAAGTGCCATTATTTGATACGGCTTTCATCCATGCTCAAACAGCAGTGAATACATCTCTTTCGATTTAGCTGTGTGTTTTGTCAAGTGAAAAAAGTGTCATCAAACAATGATTGAAACGCAAAAACAAATTCAAAGAGGAGAATGCCTGTATGAATTTAAAAAAGGCGTAATCATTATTTTTGCTGTTGTTTCACTTGACCGTAATCAAACGTGAAAAGTTTATAAAGATCATATAGAAGCCCGCCTCATCGGCGGACTTCCTTCTCTAACTCCCCTTATACACCTGATAACCAAACGGTGACAGCAAAAGTGGGATATGATAATTCGCATCTGGATCTGCAAGCTGAAAACGGACGGTGACAATCGTTAAAAACGGCTGATCGACAGAGCTCATGTTTTGACTCGCAAAATAGTCTCCTACATGAAACTCCATCACATACTCTCCAGACACCAGCTCTTCACCAGCCAGCAGCGGAGCATCGACTCTGCCGTCATTGTTGGTAAATGCCTCTTTAATAAGGTCGGCCTCTTCGCCCGGCCACTTCAACTCAATTTTTACGTTCGCCGCGGGTTTGCCGCAGGTTAAATCCAAGATATGGGTTGTCAGCTTTCCCATCAGGCCTTCAGACTCCCTGATTCTTTTTCGGCTTTCTGTTTTTCTTTCTCGGCGTCTTCTCTTGTTACGGTAAAGCGCTGGAAACCGAATGGCGGGCGCGGTTCGGTGTAGACTTTTCCTTTGGAACCCGAAATCTCTTCAACGACGATGTCCCATGTGTGATTTTGAGATTGGAAGCTGACATCAGTGAGCTGCGGGAATCTCGTTAATATTCTGCAGCCGATATGATAGATTAAGTTTTGGATTGAAGGAGTTTCGAGCTCGTGAAAAACGGTGCTAGCCAAGTCGCGGACTTGCTCAGCAGCGACGTAGCGGGCGGGATCAGAAGCGCGGGCGTCATCTGTGTTTTCGTACTGCCAGCCGATGTTTAAATAGACAAACAGCGGGCGGTTGCCGTCTTCAGGTAGAGTCGTATATTCGTCTCGAATAAAGCCAACGAAGGAATTGCCGCTCACTTTGACGAGCTGAAGATCCATGATTTCGCTATACTGCTCTCTGATCGTTATGGTATCTCCGGTTCGTTCCGCTTTCAGGACAGACCGCGCCCGTTCATTTCGCGACCTTCTGAAGACGAGCCGGCTTGTGCCGAGCTCTTGCTCCTCATAGGCAGGCATCGCCTCAAACGGAATGTCTTCACCTATCAGAGTGATCGTGTCCATATGAGAATAGGTATCTAAAAACCGGTGAGCCACATCGTGTAAGAATCCTTCGGTTGTCGTTCCTTCATAGGAGGCGAGATGGCGCTGAATAAAGTTTTTCATTGAATCTGTAGCCACGACGAGGGTATTGTCTCCATCTGTAAATGATGGCAGGAAGGCATCTCCACCAATCTCACATGTCACATCAACACCGACAACGGTATTGTCTCTCCCGGTAAAAGATGACTCCGGGATTTGCTTCACTCCTGTAAGCGGCTTTAAAAACGTTCGGTATGCAAATACATTTCCTTTGCCGTAAGACATGGTTCTTTTCATTTGCGTCTCTCCTTTTTCAGTGATCATATCCGCCAGCCGAAAGCGGGCGATGCGGTAAATTTCCTCAAGGGCCTGCTGGAACTCCGTTTCACGTTCGTTCTCAAGCCTTGCCAGCAAGGCTTGGTGAATGTCCTGTTTTGTCTTTCCTTTTACCGCTAAAATAAAAGGAAAGCCGAAGCGTTCATGATAGTGTTCGTTTCGCTTGAGAAATTCCTCGTATTCCCGCTGTTCCAGTTTGCTGAGCCCCGCGTTTCGCTGCTCTCTTACTGAGGCAGTGCTCATTGTTTTCTTTGTTCCGAGTCGGGGGTGCTTGTTGATTAAATCGAGCTGTGTCTGGCGGTCAGCTGCTTTTACAACACCGGCCATTTTGCGGTGAAGGTCAGAAAGGGAAGAAAACGGCCCCAATGCCGCGGCTTTCTCCGCAATCCAAGAGGAGTGTTCGAAAATAGGTTTAAGCGTGTCTGTTAGTGTTTGTGTATCCATTTGGTTCAGGTCATCCATTGTGAACAAGGGCATCTTCCTTTACGTTGTGATTTCAGCGCCATCCGGCTGTTTCGTTTGAAAAAAAGCGTGCAGTGCAATTGCCGTTAAACTGCCGATCACAATTCCGCTTCCTGCCAAGACTGAGGCTGCACCCGGAAGAGATGAAAACAATGCGGGAACTGTTGCGGCGCCAAGCCCTAAGCTGACGGAAGAGGCAATGATCAGCAGGTTGTCTTGTGAATCGAGGTCAACACTGGAAAGCATGTTGATCCCGTAAGTAATAACCATGCCGAACATGACAATCATCGCGCCGCCGAGAACGGGGTTCGGGATCACTGTTGTCAATGCTGCGGCTTTCGGAACCAGTCCAATTGCGATCAGCATCATTCCTGTGATCGCGATGACGTCGACAGTTTTCATTTTTGAAAGCTGAACGATACCGACATTTTGCGAGAAGGCTGTATAGGGAAACGCGTTAAATAAGCCGCCAAGCATAATCGCAAGGCCTTCCGCCCGGTAGCCCTTTTCGAGATCCTTCTCCGACAGCCTGCGGTTTGTGATATCGGCGAGCGCAAAGTAAACGCCTGTTGATTCAACCAGACTGACAATGACAACGAGAAGCATCGTGAGAACAGCCGGCAGCTCAAAGGTTGGCGGGCCGAAATAAAACAGAGACGGAACATGAAGCCAGGACGCCTCCATGACGTCGGAAAAATCGACTTTTCCCATAAAGAATGCAGCCGTTGTTCCTGCGATAAGGCCGAATAAAATGGCTATGGAGCGGATAAAGCCTTTAAAGAAATAAAACAGCAATAAGATAAAACTAGTGACCCCAAACCCGAGGAGCACGTTGTCCAGTGAGCCGAAGTCTTTGCTGCCTTCACCGCCGGCCAGGTTATTCATGGCCGTCGGAATCAGGCTGATGCCGATGATCATGACGACTGAGCCGGTCACGACAGGCGGAAAAAAACGGACAAGCTTTCCGAAGAAGCCGGCGGCAAAGACAACAATCAGTCCTGCGGCGATAATCGCACCGTATATCGCTGAGACACCGTATGTGCTGCCGATGGAAATCATCGGGCCGACTGCGGTAAACGTACATCCGAGCACAACGGGAAGGCCGATGCCGAAATACCGGTTTTTCCAGAGCTGCAAAAGAGTCGCCGCTCCGCACATGAACAAATCGATGGCGATTAAATACGTGAGCTGTCCCGCATTCAGCCCGATCGCCGCTCCGACGATCAGCGGAACGAGAACCGCGCCTGCATACATGGCAAGCATATGCTGCAGCCCGAGCATCGTTAGTTGAAAGGCATTGTGCTGTTCCTTCATCCTTTCTACACCTCTCTTTCTATTGCAAGCGTATGGTCTAATACCGGAAGTTCCGTTTTCTGCGCTGTTTTTTCTTTTTTGCCGCGCAAGCTGAAAAATAGATTTAAAACGATGGCGGTCAGGCTTCCGGTGATGGTTCCGTCACTGACCAGAATCCGGATCGGAGCGGGGAATCCAGCGAAAATTGCGGGTACCGTACTGGCACCGATGCCGAGTGCGAGTGAGCATGCGATGGTTAGAAGATGATATTGATTTTTGAGATCCACTGTACTCAGCATTTTGACGCCGGATGCAATCACCATGCCGAACATGACGACGGTCGCACCGCCTAGGACGGCTGCAGGAACGGCGGAAGCAAGGGCAGCAATTTTCGGAATCAGTCCGAGACAGATAAGGATACAGCCAGCGGTAATGACGATATTTCTCGTTTTTACTTTTGTCAGCTGTAATAAACCGGCATTTTGCGCAAAGGTATTATAGGGAAAGGCGTTGCACAACCCGCCGATGAGAATGGCGATTCCTTCCGCCCGGTAGCCTTTGACAAGGTCGTTTTCGGTTAGCGGTCTGCCGCATATTTTTCCAATCGCGTAGAACACGCCGGTTGATTCTACAATAATGACGATTCCAACAATCAGCATCGTTAAAATCGGGCCGATTTCAAATGAAGGAGCTCCAAAGTAAAATGGCTTCGGGATGTGAAAGAACGGTGCTTCTATAACAGAAGAAAAGCTGACTTTGCCCATGATGGCTGCTGCCGCTGTTCCGGCAGCGATTCCAATCAGAACGGACAGCGTTCGGGCAAATCCTTTGAGAAAGCGGTTGAGGATCAAGATCAAGACAAGGACACCGACAGAGAGAAGAAGGTTTTCGAGCGAACCGTATTCGGGGTTGGCGCTGCCGTTTATTTTTTCGCCACCAGCCATATTTTTCACACCTGTCGGAACAAGTGAAAGGCCGATTAAGGTTACAACAGTACCTGTTACGACAGGAGGGAATAACCCGGTCAGCTTGCCGAAAAAACGCGCAAACACAAAGATGAAAACTCCTGTCGCGATGATTGAACCGTAAATCGCTTGAACGCCGTAATTCGCGCCGATGGCAATCATCGGGGTGACGGCCACAAATGAACTGCCGAGCATGACGGGAAGCCCGATGCCGATATATGCTCCGCGCAAGGTTTGCAAAAGCGTCGCGACGCCGCACGTTAACAGGTCAATCGCCAACAAATAAGACAGCTGGCCAGACGTTAAATTCAGCGCCCTGCCGACAAGCAGGGGCACCAAAATCGCACCTGCATACATGGCCAGCACATGCTGCAAGCCAAGAGTAAACACTGCAAACGATTTTTGTTTCACTATAGTCCCCTCCTTTTATATGTGAACTTTAGTAACATGATAGCGTGCCGATTGTCGGCTGTCATTGGATACAGTAGCTGAAAAAGGCAGGTATTATTGCTCAAAGTAACGAAAAACGATTTCGTTTGTAAGAGAATATGACAACCATTAGATGATCAGTCGCTGCATCCGCAAGGCAAGCCGCAAACGCATCGTCGTGTCAGGGTCTTTTAAGCTTTTGCCCAGCAGTTCCTCACATTTTTCAAGGCGGTAGATGACCGTATTCCGATGAACGTACAAACGCTTTGCCGTCTCGGAAATTTGGCAGTGTGTCTCTAAATAGACGGACAGCGTATGAAGCAGGCTTTGATCCTCCTGCTGTTTTTCAGCGAGGCTTTGAAGTGTCGAGTGATAAAATTTCTTCAAATCCTCAACCGGGAGCAGGCGGAGCAGCTCAGGCACATCTTTGGCGTGATACACCTGAATAAACGCCGTGCTTCTTGACAAATGCCCTGATTGCAGGGCATCAGATGCCTCTGTGAAAGCGTCGGGAATATCAATGAGCTTTTGGCATATATTGCTGATGCCGAAGGACACAGTCCGTTTAAATTGAGCTCTGACCTGTGTTTGGAACTGCTCTAAAAAGCTGGTTACCGAAGCGTGCATTTCATTCCAGCTGTCTGTCGCTTCGATCAGAATAATGCCGACATTTCCTTTAATAAAGAGATGGGGCGGAAACGGGAAGGCCGATAATTCGCCTTCAAGAAACTCGAATACGCTGTCGGAGGCGAGCTGATTTTCTGTAAAGCTGATCGATTCGTCATTTCGGTCGAGTTTTCCGGCGATGCACATATATTTTTGATCCCAACGCAGCTTAAATTCCTTCGCCCGGTTTTTGATTTCCTCGTCTGAAGAAAATGACCGTTCAATAAAATTGCTGAAAAACTCATTGCGCGCCCGCCGCCCGTATTGCTTCAGCGCATTTTCCTTCAGCAGTTCAAAAGAAATCACGTTGGCCGCTTGTTCAATCGTGAGAACCAATCCTTTGTCGCCGGCCTGCACCATGTCAAGTATCAGCAGGTAGCCGCAGTTTTTTTCGTGATTATAAATAGGAAGGACAGAATAGGTTTTCTGATCCGAGATCGCAGAGAAACAAGTGAAAAACGGCCCTGATATGGTATTCAGGGTTCCTTTCAGCTTTTCGGTTTCAAATGAAATCTGATGGGACGCAGACAGCATTTTAGCATGCTGGTCAAGCAGCAGCACGGGAAGCTGAAGGAGGTCTGACACCTTTTTGAGGAGAGATTGCAGCCCTTTGCCGCTCATAATGTGGTTTGTGAATTTTTTGTGCGCGTAAATGGCTTGCCGCAGCTCGTTAGAACGCATATCAAGAATGTGGCTGAGTGTCGCATTCACAATATCCCCGAGGCGGATGTGTTCGGGAAGCTCAATAATCGGGAACGCGTATGAATCGGCCAGCTCGATAATTTCCTTCGGGATATCCTCCAGGTAGCGTTTTGTTTTAATGCCGAGGCCCGCGCAGCCGCGTTTTGCCATTTGCTGAATCAGTTTAGATAACTGGTGCGGATGATCTTTCAGGTGATACGCGGTGGTGACGAGCAATTCATTTTTATGCAGAAAGTCTGCGATATCCGGAGCGTCCATCATATTGACATGCTGAACCTCTCTTTCTCCTCCTGCTTTTCCCGCGATTAAATGGGCGTTTTCATAAGCCGGTATTTTCATCACATCTAAAATATTCATAGCGCATTCTCCTTTTCTATAAAAAACATTAGTTAAGATGAATAATTTTCAATAGGAATTCTAGCGGTTTTGCTGATGTAATACGATCATAGTAGCAGTAAACTATTCAAAATAGAACGGATTGTGTTACATAAACTGACATGAAAAATCGTCATCCTTACATGGGGGGATCAGTATGAATTACGATATGGTGATAAAAGGTGCGAAAGCAGTTACGCCAAGTGGCGTTAAAAAAGCTGATATTGCAGTACGAAACGGTATCATTGCCGAGATTGGATCTGCCATTGAAGCAGGCGGGGCAGCTGTTGTACAGGCAAGCGGACAATATGTGTTTCCGGGTGCGGTAGACTGCCATGTTCATTTCAATGAACCGGGCAGAGAGGACTGGGAGGGGATTGAAACAGGCTCGCAGATGATGGCAGCAGGCGGCTGCACCACTTATTTTGATATGCCGCTCAATTGCATTCCATCAACCGTGACGGCAGAACATCTTCTCGCAAAAGCTGAACTCGGCAGGCAAAAATCAGCCGTGGATTTTGCGCTATGGGGCGGCCTCGTACCCGGCCATATCGAGGACATCCGCCCAATGGCTGAGGCGGGAGCGATCGGATTTAAAGCGTTTTTATCCAAATCAGGCACAGACGAGTTCACCTCTGTTGATGAACGGACATTGCTCAAAGGCATGACAGAAATCGCGTCTGCAGGAAAAATCCTCGCTCTTCACGCGGAGAGTGACGCGATTATTTGCAGATGGTTTTGGCTAATAAAGGAAGGGTGGATGCGGATGCGTACGCCGCCTCCCGCCCGGAGGAAGCCGAAGCTGAAGCGGTGTATCGCACGATACAGTATGCGAAGGCGACGGGGTGTCCGGTTCATTTTGTCCATATCAGCACGGCGAAAGCGGTTCGGCTGATCAGGGAGGCGAAACAGGAAGGCCTTGATGTTTCGGTCGAAACATGCCCGCATTATCTCTTGTTCAGCCACGATGATTTATGTGAAAAGGGCTCTGTCGCAAAATGCGCGCCCCCGCTCCGTTCACCGCAATCAAAGGAGGCGCTGATCAAGGCGCTCATTGCGGGGCATATTGACATGGTCTCCTCTGACCATTCTCCTTGCCGTCCGTCCTTAAAGCGGGAGGATAATTTATTTTTATCATGGGGCGGAATCAGCGGCGGGCAGTTCACTTTATTAGGAATGCTGGAACTGGCGCTTGAACATCAGATTCCGTTTGAAACCATCGCTGAATGGACAGCGGCGGCCCCTGCGAGACGATTCGGCCTGCAGCAAAAAGGGCGGCTTGAAGAGGGATGTGATGCGGATTTTGTCCTCGTCGGCATGGAGCCGTACACTGTCACGAGAGAATCGATGTTTGCAAAGCATAAGCTAAGCCTTTACGAAGGACATACATTTCCCTGCCTCATTTCGGCCACATACAGTAAAGGCCGGTGCGTGTACAGCGGCAGGGACAAAGCAGAAAGAGCAATTGACGGAGCGCTGGTCGTTCCATCGTAAAAAACCCCGGCAGATTTTATGTTGCCGGGGTTTTTTCCTCTAGTTTTTCTTCAATAAAATCCGCAGTATGCTTTACTCCATCTTCTTGATCAATAAGAGCTGCAGCTTCAGAAGCCCGTTGAGAATACGTATGGTTGGAGACCAGTTCGTGGATTCTGGAAACGAAGACTTCAACTGACATCTTTTTTTCTTTCAGAGGGGCAGCAGCCACTCCGATGTCTCGCATTTTTCTTGCCCAAAAAGGCTGATCCCCAGAGAATGGGCATATTATCATTGGTTTGCCAGCCTTCAATGCCGCGGCCGTAGTCCCGGCGCCACCATGATGAATGACTGCTCGTGATTGAGGAAAAATCCAGCTGTGAGGCATGGACCTGGCTGTGAAAATATGAGGTGAATCTGTTGTCCGTTTGATCCCGCTCCAGCCCGTCAGCAAAATGGCGCGCTGCCCGGCTTCTTTGAATGCTTGCTGAAGCATGTTCAGTATGTGATCCGGGTTTCGTAATGGCATACTGCTAAAACTAACGGTAAAAGGAGGCGGCCCCGCTTCTAAAAAATGCAACAGCTCAGGTGGAGGGGTCCAGGCATCTTTGTCTAAAAACCAGAATCCTTTCATTGAAACATGACCTTCCCATTGTTGGTCAAAGGGAATGATGGAAGGGCTGCATCCATACAGAACAGGAATATGCTTTCCATTCAGTACGGAATCATCCTTAAAAACAGAACGTTTACCAGACAGGCCGAGTGTCTCATGTCTCCACTTGTTAACCAGCGAAAAAAATGATGCGGTTAATAATCGATTGATTTTAAAACTGGCCCTGTTAAGCGTTCCGCTCCGCATGGCAAATGGCAAGACAGGATTTGCAAAATGGCGGGTGGGAGCTATAACAGGAACGGGGTGAGCAATAAAGGCAGGGATGTGCAGGGCTTCGGCAAGATCATAACCGCCAAATACTTTAGGGTGATAAATGATTGCATCGGCATCTTGAGAGACCGCCCAAATATCGTCTAACATTTGTTCCATCATTGGGTAAATGACGGTTTTCAGTTGTCTGACGATTGATATTGGATTTCCTTTCAGCATGTTTTTCCCTTCTTCTGATTGCGTCAAATCTGCGTAATCGGCTCTGATGGCTGAAAAGGAGAGCCTGTTTTTCTCCGTTAGATCTTTGAACGCGTCTTCAGTGCAAATCGTCACATGATGACCGCGTCTTGATAATTCTTTTCCCAATGCGATAAAAGGCTGTACATCGCCCCTCGTCCCGATCGTAAGCAGGTTGATTTTCATGATTCGCCTCCGGAATGTCATTCATTACCACTAATTTATCATACATAAGCACCTATCAGTTTTTAAAATGCAATCAACGTGGTATCTTTTTTGAAGGAGGCGGAGGCAATGGAACATATCAAATACATACTCAAGCAATCATGGTCGCGTCATACGAGCTCTAAATGGACGGAAGAATGCCCGTCGTCCGGCCAATGCGGTGTGACGGCTTTGGTGATACAGGATCAATTCGGCGGCGCCATTTATAAAACAAAAGTCGGTGAGAGCTGGCATTTTTATAACAGCATCAATGGCTTGATGTACGATTTTACGAGTGAACAGTTTCAGGCGCCTATTGACTATCAGCATATTCCATCCTCAAGGGAAGAGGCGTTTTTAGATACGAATGAGGAACAATATCAGCATCTTTGTTCAGCGTTTTCCCGCTACATGAATAGCATTTCCGAGGAAACCTGAAAACACGTGTGATAAACTGGAAGAGAGGTGAATGATTGTGATTTATATCGGACTGACGGGATGGGGGGATCATGACAGCATCTATCCGCCGAAAACGGCCAGCCAGAAAAAATTGCAGGCCTATTCCTCCCATTTTCCGATCGTTGAATTAGACGCGAGCTTTTACGCGATTCAGCCGGCGCGAAATAATGAAAAGTGGGTGAAGGAAACGCCGGAAACCTTCCAATTTATCGTGAAAGCGTATCAGGGCATGACGGGGCATCAGCGCGGCGACATTCCCTTTGACTCAAAAGAGGAGATGTTTGACGCGTTTAAGGTGTCTTTAACGCCATATTTACATAGCAATAAGCTCGCCATGGTGCTGTTTCAATTTCCGCCGTGGTTTGACTGCAAGAAGGAGAATGTCGCTTATTTGAGATGGTGCAAGCACCAAATGGGCGATATCCCATGCGCGCTTGAATTCAGAAACCGCTCCTGGTTCTCGCCGCCATTTTATGAGCAGACGCTTTCATTTATGAAAGCGGAAGGCTGGATTCACAGTGTCTGTGATGAACCGCAAATCGGAGAAGGCAGCGTGCCGACTGTGCTGCGCGCGACCGATGAAAACAAAACGCTTGTCAGGTTTCACGGGCGCAACAAGCAGGGCTGGATGAAGCCTGATGGCGGGAAAAACTGGCGGGAGGTCAGGTACTTATACCGCTACAATCAACAAGAGCTGGCGGATTGGAAAAAGCGCCTGAATGAATTGCAGCAGCAATGTAAGGATGTTTTTGTCCTGTTCAATAACAATTCCGGCGGAGACGCCGCGGATAACGGCAAGCAGATGCTTGAACTGCTTGATATCGAGTATGGCGGACTTGCTCCGAGACAGCTCGATTTATTTTAGAAAAGAGGTTTTATTTGATGTCTTTTGTGATTTTGGCCGTACTGGGATTAGTTGCAGGTACGGTAGGAAGCCTGATTGGACTTGGCGGCGGAATTGTTATCGTGCCGTCTCTGATGTTTTTGAGCACAGTGACGCCGCTGTTTCAAGATGTGACGCCGCAGATCGCGATTGGGACTTCGCTTTTGGTCATTATTTTTACGGGTCTTTCTTCAACTTTGGCTTATATTAAATATAAAACCGTTGATTATAAAAGCGGGCTCATATTCTTTATTGGTTCAGGTCCCGGCAGTATTATCGGGGCTTATGTGTCAAAGCTGTTCAGTTCAAACTCTTTTTCCATTTGGTTTGGCATTTTTATGATTCTGATTTCATTAACCTTAATGCTGAAAGCGAAAGCCCGGCCGGTCAACAAAGCTCATAAAGGAATTATTCGGACATTTCAGGATGAGGCTGGTGAGCCTTATACGTATTCATATCAGGCCCCTGTCGGCATTGCGATTGCTTTTGTTGTCGGCTTTTTAGGCGGGCTTTTCGGAATAGGCGGCGGATCGCTCATGGTTCCGGCGATGATGCTGTTATTCCTGTTTCCGCCGAAGGTTGCGGTGGCAACGTCCATGTTTATTATATTCCTGTCCTCAATGACAGGGTCTGTTTCACATATTATTTCCGGGCACGTCAATTGGCTGTACGCCCTCGCGCTTGTGCCCGGCGCTTGGATTGGCGGAAAGTTTGGCGCCGCCATCAACAGAAAAATGCAGACGAAAACGATCGTGATGATCATGCGGATCGTGTTGATTTTGATCGGCTGCCAGCTCATTTATGAAGGCATCTTCAGCTGAACGATTAGGGAGAGATAATATGAAAGAGAAGCTCCGCTTATATCATACCAATGATTTGCACAGCCATTTTGAAAACTGGCCGAAAATTGTAGATTATATCGAGCAGAAAAGAAAAGAGCGTCAATCAGACAGCGGAGAGACGCTCGTTTTTGATATTGGCGATCATCTTGATCGTTTTCATTTCGTGACAGAGGCGACTTTCGGAAAAGCGAATGTCGATCTCTTAAACCGTCTTCATATTGATGGAGCGGCGATCGGCAATAACGAAGGGATCACGCTTCCGCATGAAGAGCTCGCTGCCTTATATCATCATGCTGAATTTCCCGTTATCGTCTCCAATCTGTATGACAAAAACGGAAACCGTCCATCCTGGGCGGTTCCTTACCATATCAAATCATTGAAAAACGGTATGTCCATTGCTATCTTAGGCGTAACTGTGCCGTATTATCCTGTCTATGACAAGCTGGGATGGACAGTAACCGATGCCCTTGAAAGCGTAAAGGAAACCATTCAGGAAGTGAAAGAGCAGGCTGACATCATCGTTCTGCTGTCGCATTTAGGCATTCTTGATGATCAGGCAATGGCTGAAGCGGTCCCTGAGATTGATGTGATCCTCGAATCGCACACCCATCATTTGCTTGAAGATGGACAAGTGGTAAACGGCGTGTTGCTTGCCAGCGCCGAGAAATACGGGCATTATGTCGGCTGTGTAGAAATCACAGTCGACAGCGTACAGCGAAGCATCATCAGCAAAACAGCGTCTGTGCAGAACATGGCGGAATGGACAGGAGAATCCGAAGAAACAAAAGCGTTTCTTCATGAAAAAGAATGCGAAGCCGAAGATAGGCTGTCCGATGCCGTTGCGGAGCTTGCGCAAGATGCTGAGGTGAAGTGGTTTGAAGAATCAGAGCTGCCTTTGCTATTGGCATTCGCGCTAAAGGAATGGTGCGGGACAGACATCAGCATGGTGAATTCCGGTGTCATTCTCGGTCCGCTGAGAGCGGGCCCTGTGACGAAGCTGGATCTGCACCGCATCTGTCCCCATCCGATCAACCCGGTGGCTGTCCGGCTGACGGGCGAAGAACTGAAAGAGACCATTGTCCATGCCGCTTCCGAACAAATGGAGCAGCTCCGGATCAAAGGGCTCGGCTTCCGCGGAGAAGTAATGGGGAAAATGGTGTACGCGGGTGTTGATGTAGAAACGAAACGGCTGGATGACGGGATCACGCATGTCACACGCGTCACGCTGAACGGGGAAGAGATTGATAAACATAAACAATACTCCGTTGCCGTGCTTGACATGTTTACGCTCGGCAGACTGTTCCCGATCATCCGCGACGCCGCAGAAAAAGAATACTTTATGCCGGAGTTTTTGCGGGATCTGCTCGCATGGAAGCTCGCGCAATAAGGAGGTCAGCCCACAACAAGCTCTGCCCTTCATCATAAAGTGATGAATGAAGGGAGAGGTTGACGTGGTAAATCTGACACCAATCATGATAGAAGGACAGCCTTTTACAGCTGTGACAGTGAAGCTTCCAAAAACAAATTTTATGGCGGTAACTAATGATCATGGATACATTATGTGCGGGGCGCTTGATGTGGCGCTGCTGAATGAAAAATTAAAGGAGCGGGGCATTGTGGCGGGGCGCGCAGTTGGGGTACGCACCATTGACCAGCTGTTAGACGCACCTTTAGAATCCGTCACGTACGCCGCGGAAGATCTCGGCATCCATGCCGGCATGAGCGGCAGAGAAGCGCTTTTAAAAATGGTGAAATAAAATAATTTGGCCCGGCTATTACTATGTCCCCTCTTACAAGCATACATTGTGATATGTAAGGGGGGATTTTCTTGCCAAGATATCGCGGCCCTTTTCGCAAGAGAGGACCTTTGCCTTTCCGGTACGTGCTGCTCTTGTCGGTTGCCTTTTTTATCCTTTCGACAACAGTCAGCCTCTGGATGATCAATGGCTCGATTAAACCTGTTTTAATGAGTATCGGCGAGATGGAAACGAAGCGTATAGCGACAGAGGTGATTCAGGATTCAATTGAGGATTATATGTCTGACAGTGAAAATATGAAAGATATGTTTCAAATGAATTCTGATGAAAACGGAAAATTAACGACAATCGATTTTAATACACAGGTTATAAACAGTGTGAAAACAAAAGTGACAAAGCAGCTTCAGGCTCATTTGAAAGAGATGGAAACCCACACCGGGCACAGCGGGGCCAGTGAGAATATAATGATCAACATTCCGCTGGGACAGGTAACAGGCAACAGTCTCCTTGGAAACCTGGGGCCAAAAATACCGGTCCGGTTCAATTTAATCGGTGACGCTTTTACAGATGTCAAAACCAAAATCAAGCCGTATGGCATTAATAATGCACTTATTGATATCAGCATCTTTGTCGAAATTAAAGTGAAGGTTATCATTCCGTTTGCAAGCAAAACCGCTGTCATCACAAATAACGTTCCTGTATCGATTAAAGCAGTGCAGGGCGAAGTGCCGCAGTTTTATAACGGAAGCGGCGGCTCAGGTGTCACCCCTTCTGTCCAGCTTCCAAGCAGCAAAGAAGAGGACGGTGCCGATTCGAAAAGTGAAAAAGGCAGTCAATAAGCCGCCTGTTTTAGAGGCGGCTTTTCGTTATTTCTTTTTTTTGTACTCATAACGCTCCCACGCTCTCAAATGCGGGTATGGATCAAACGACCATTCGGTTTTTCCGTTATCTTTATACATGCCGTAGTGAAGGTGCGGCGGGAACTTCCCGGCGGTTCCCGGCGGGCCGTATCCTGAGCTGCCGACTGACCCGATCACTTGGCCGGGCTCAACGATTTGCCCTGCTTTTATCCCTTTGGCAAATCCATTAAGATGGGCAAAATAATGATACGTATTGTTAATGTCTCTGATGCCGATTCTCCATCCGCCGAAGCGGTTCCAGCCCTTCATTTCAACTACGCCGTAACAGGTGGATCTGACCGGAAGGCCGTAACGGGCAAAAATATCCGTGCCTTCATGAATCCGTCTCCCTCCGAAGCCCCGTGCATCTCCCCACGTGCTTCGATAGCTGTAATCGGTTCTGATCGGAAGCGGAAACGCATGCTCGTCCAGATCAATATGCCCGTAAGTTTTAAACAGCTTCATGAATTCAGAGATGATCCCCACCGTCTGGTCACGCCGGTAATAATTCCAAAGCCCGATGCGGATGTTGTTTTCATCTGTGCCATACGACAGCAAGTATTGGCTGAATGTATACAAAATATCGTCATCATTGCTGACCTCGGCTTTCCCGTCACCGTCACCATCCATACCGATTCCGTCAAACACTTTAATGCTCAACGGCGCATCGTCTTTCGGATTCGGGTTTTCAGGTCCGCTCCAGATTTCATCGGGTATATAGATGCTGATAATTCCCGCTTTGTCAGGCAGGTCTTTTCGGTTGCTTCGCACATTTTCCTCGTATTGATCTACTGCGGCGAGCGCATACCAAGGAATTTGCGTCACAGCCTCGACTTTATGATATAATTCCATCCGTTTCGACAGCACTGAATCAGAAAGCTTTTTTGCAAACGCAGAAGGCTCAAACGCAAACAAAAGGAGAAGAAGAGCGGATAACAAAACTTTCACAAAAATAATCTCCTTTCATATTGAATACACATAGTTTGCGGCAAGCCGGCTTAAAAATGTCAGTAATCATCTTCCCTTGTCGAGAAATTTTTCCTATGTTAAAGTGTCTAAAGAAAAGACTTTCTTTAGTTAGAAAAACATGATTTATGCTGCAGAAAAAAAACCTGCACCTTTCTCGTTTTCAGAATGTTTCGTGCCAGAAATTTGAGTATATTGGATATTGGAGATGATGGGAATTGGCAAAGAAAGACGAACACCTCAGAAAGCCCGAATGGCTCAAAATCAAATTAAATACAAATGAAAACTATACAGGGCTCAAAAAACTCATGCGGGAAAACAACCTGCATACCGTATGCGAAGAAGCTAAATGTCCGAATATTCATGAATGCTGGGCGGTCAGACGTACAGCGACATTTATGATTTTAGGTTCTGTTTGCACAAGAGCATGCCGTTTTTGTGCTGTCAAAACGGGCCTTCCAACTGAGCTTGATCTGCAAGAGCCGGAACGCGTAGCGGATTCTGTCGCCCTTATGAATCTGAAACACGCGGTCATTACGGCTGTTGCGCGTGACGACCAGAAAGACGGCGGAGCTGGCATTTTCGCGGAAACGGTCCGTGCGATCCGCAGAAAAAGCCCGTTCACGACAATTGAGGTGCTCCCGTCTGATATGGGCGGAAACTACGATAACCTGAAAACCTTGATGGATACACGCCCAGACATCCTGAATCACAATATCGAAACGGTTCGCCGCCTGACGCCAAGAATCCGCGCGCGCGCGACGTACGACCGTTCACTGGAATTTTTGCGCCGTGCGAAAGAAATGCAGCCTGATATTCCGACAAAATCAAGCATCATGATCGGACTCGGTGAAACGAAAGAGGAAATTATTGAAGTTATGGACGACCTCTTGGCAAACAACGTGGATATTATGGCAATCGGCCAATATCTGCAGCCGACGAAGAAACACTTGAAAGTCCAAAAATACTATCACCCTGACGAATTTGCAGAATTAAAGGAAATCGCGATGCAAAAAGGCTTCAGCCACTGTGAAGCCGGTCCGCTTGTCCGTTCATCTTACCATGCCGATGAACAGGTGAACGAAGCATCTAAAAAGCGCCAAGCACAAGCATAATGCCAAAACGCCAGATCATCTGGCGTTTTTGTCATTCCTATTGATTTTCATGTCCTGGCGGGTTTCTCCGTTGGCATTTTCATTCTCTGAGACAGGGCTTCCTTGCGGAGAGGTTTTCATTTCTTCAATCGTCCTCGACATGTTCTCTCTGATATTTCTGGAACCGGAGCCGATATGGCTGTCATTTTCGATGGACTGCATATGGTTTGGGTTATCGGAAATATACACATGATAGTATCGCGGAATCACTGAAGCGGCTGTTTTTTTCACCTGATCGGCCGTCAGCACGCGGTTTTTGGAATCGGTTTTGTATACGACAAGCGCTTCTTGATCGGTCACCAGCGTTGCAGCCTCTTGAATATGGGGGAGCTGAACCGTTAAACTTGATATCATGTGAGCGGTTTCTTTCCGGTTCATCACCGGTGCTTGCTGCTGTTCGCCATCGAATTGTTCTTTTTGATAGCGGACATAGCCAAATTGTTCGTTCTTATCATGCCGGTTAAAAGCCTCGTTGCGGTCAGACACATGAATGGGTCTGGTTTGATTCTGCGTCTGATTTTGGGCGTTTTGCTCGGCATTATCAAATCCTGCGCCTCCGCACCCGGATAAAAGCCCAGTCAACAGGCAGAGACTGACAGCAGTTCGTTTCATATATAAATCCCTCCTCATATGTAGGGTAGCCAAATCGCATGATTTATTCTTTAGCAATTGATGGGGACGGGGCAATGAATTATGATAGGAATGAGTGAAAAAGAGGTGAGATCATGATTCTTATTCAAAATGCCGAATTTGAATTGGTGCACAATTTCAAAGAAGGCTTCAACGAAGAGGCTTTTAAAGCCCGCTACTCCGATATTTTAAATAAATACGATTATATTGTGGGAGACTGGGGGTACGGTCAGCTCAGGCTCAAGGGCTTCTTTGACGACCAGAATCAAAAGGCAACCTTCGAAACGAAAATCAGCACACTAGATGAATACATTTACGAATACTGCAATTTCGGCTGTGCGTATTTTGTCTTGAAACGGATCAGAAAATAAACATACACAAAGGGGATGCTGTCATGTATTTTGTTGACAGAAACAAGATCGAGCAAACACTCGGGTTCTTTGAGCACCAGCTGGCGCTTTTTAACTCACAAAGAGATTGGCAGTCTGAAATCGAGAGACTGGCGCTTGATCGTATAGGCCATCTCTTAATCGAGTGCATTCTGGATACAGGCAATGACATGATTGACGGTTTTATTATGCGGGACCCGGGCAGCTATAATGACATTATGGACATACTTGTTGATGAAAAAGTTGTCACGGAAAAAGAGGGAACTGAGCTCAAGAAATTGATCGCCTACCGCAAAACATTGGTTCAGCAGTACCTGCTCGCTGACAGCGCCGAGCTTTACAGGCTGATCACGGCGCATCAGACAGCTCTTCAAGACTTCCCGAAACGGATCAGAAGCTACTTGGAAACAGAGCTTGGCCCTGTTTCCGCGTTTAAATAACAACTGGAAAGCCACAGGAGTGTTGGACATGAAAACATATAAAGGGTATTTAATTGATTTAGACGGAACAATGTACAATGGCACGGAAAAAATCGAGGAAGCGTGTGAATTTGTCAGAACGCTGAAAGCGCGCGGCGTTCCTTATCTTTTCGTGACAAACAACTCTTCGCGCACACCGAAGCAGGTGGCGGACAAGCTCGTGTCTTTTGATATTCCTGCAACGGAAGAGCAGGTCTTCACGACCAGCATGGCGACTGCCCAGCATATCGCCCAGCAGAAAAAAGACGCGTCTGTGTATGTGATCGGGGAAGAAGGAATCCGTCAGGCGATTGAAGAAAACGGCCTGACGTTTGGCGGGGAAAACGCGGATTTTGTCGTTGTTGGTATTGACCGTTCCATTACATACGAAAAATTTGCTGTCGGCTGCCTGGCCATCAGAAATGGCGCCCGCTTTATTTCCACAAACGGAGATATTGCGATCCCCACCGAAAGAGGCCTCCTGCCTGGAAACGGTTCGCTGACATCTGTATTAACCGTATCCACAGGCGTACAGCCGGTATTTATCGGCAAGCCGGAATCCATCATTATGGAGCAGGCGATGCGCGTTCTCGGAACGGATGTGTCCGAAACACTCATGGTCGGCGACAACTACGCGACGGACATTATGGCCGGCATTAACGCCGGTATGGATACGCTGCTTGTGCACACAGGCGTAACAAAAAGAGAGCATATGACAGACGATTTGGAAAAACCGGCTTACGCCATTGACTCACTGACTGAATGGATTCCATACATTTAAAAAAGGGCGCCCCAAAAGGGTGCCCTTATTCTGTGTGCCGCGCGCGGTGTGCGAGCCTGCTTGAGGCCGCCGCGGAAATCGCTCCGACGATGTCATCTAGAAAGGTATGGCATTCGCCGGTTGATTTATCATTCAAATGTTTAAGGATTCCGGGTTTTTCTTTATCGATGTAACCGTAGTTCGTAAACCCGATTGATCCGTAAATATTCACGATGGAAAATGCCAGAACTTCATCCACTCCATATAAACTTTCATCTGTTTCCAGCATCGTTTGCACTGGTTCAGACAGTTTTTTCTGCTCAGCAAGAACATCCAATTCAATGCCCGTTAAAATCGCGTTTTGCACCTCGCGTTTTGCGAGAACGCGATTGACGTTCAACGTGCATTCATCAATGTGTAAATCCGGATGATATTTTTTTTGCAGGAAAAAGACTAGCTCGGCAATGTCTGACACCTCAACGCCGCGCTCCTTCATCCGTGCTCTTGCTTTTGCTTCCATCTGGCTGATTTGTTCGTTTTCTGACATCAGTTTCACCCAATCTTTTTTACTAGTTTATACAAAATATTTGAGATGTTTACGACTTTTTCTTGCGTCTTCGTCGGATTAAAATATGTATTCATAATTCCGGACGTGTATGACTACGATGTGATGAGCCCTAATTCAATAGGCAGGTGATCATGGTGAAAGGCACAATAAAAGAAAAATATGGTATTCATATCAGACAGCTTTCCATGTATCAACACACATATCAATGCTTTCAGACACCGAATTCATTCTTTCTGATTGTCCCCGTTTCCCAATTCTCAGATACAGAGTTGGCGGAGCTTTATTACATGAGTCAGTATTTACAAGAACAAAGTGACCCATACGTTCCGATTTTTATCTTTACAAAACAAGGTGAGCTGACATTTGAACATGAGGGAAAAACGTACGCTCTGCTAAAAGCGGCACCACCTTATTCAAACCGGGCGTTCTCCATTGGGGCGGAACTGGCTGAATTTCACCGAAAAGGCAGAGGGTACCCGTATGAAGTGAAAGCAGCCGGAAGAATCGGCCAGTGGAAAGATTTGTGGGGAAAACGCATTGATCAGCTGGAAGTGTTTTGGCAGCGAAAGGTTCAAACTCCTCCGCACGAGCCATTCGACAAAAAAATGATCGAATCATTTCCATATTATTTAGGACTGTCAGAAAACGCGATACAATATTTAGTGGACACTGAGCTGGATGACAAACCCCAAGCCGCTGATTCTGGAACGATATGCCATCAGCGGATGGAAAGACATACGTGGTCATCCGAATCTTTGATCAGGATTCCTGCGGATTGGGTATTTGACCACGCTTCACGCGATTTGGCTGAGTATATGAGGCATACGTTTTTGCATCACAGACAAGATTTTAATCAGCAGGGCTTTCTCTTTTTACAGGAATACGAGAAAATCACACCGCTGTCTTCGTTTTCAAAACGTCTCCTGTACAGCCGTCTGCTCTTTCCGCTTCATTATTTTGAAATCGTGGAGAGCTACTACATGTCATCAGAATCAGAAAAGCATTATTATGAAGAGCAGCTTGACTTCATTCTGAATGATTGCGGACGCTATGAACAATTTCTTAATACAGCACAGGAATTCATGAATATGCGGGCGCAGAAGCCATTTGTTCCCCGCGTAAGCTGGCTCGGCAAAGGAAGCCGCGGATGAGGAGAAAATCTGACAAAAATAATTAGAAAATAAAGAATCTTGTCATATCAGTAGGTTAAGCGTTTACATTCGTAAAATTCAGCCTATTGCTATCTTGTCAAAACAAGAGCGGGCTTATATAATGTTTGTAACTTATATGTCTGTGTTGAGTTAACAATTGTCTTTTTTGAGAGGACAATTAAACGAAAGGTGGAGTTTTTTTGAAAGCGATTCGTGTAGGGCTTTTAGGTTTAGGTACCGTCGGAAGCGGTGTCGTTAAAATTATTCAAGACCATCAGGATAAGCTGATGCATCAAGTCGGCTGTCCGGTTACGATAAAAAAAGTGCTTGTAAAAGATCTAGAGAAAAAGAGAGAAGTAGACTTGCCGAAGGAAGTGCTCACGACAGAAGTGTATGATGTCATCGATGATCCAGATGTTGATGTCGTTATCGAGGTAATTGGCGGAGTGGAGCAGACAAAACAATATTTGGTCGATGCGCTCAGATCCAAAAAGCATGTTGTCACAGCAAACAAGGATTTAATGGCTGTGTACGGTTCCGAGCTGCTTGCGGAAGCGAAGGAAAATGGCTGTGACATCTACTTTGAAGCCAGTGTTGCCGGCGGGATTCCGATTCTGCGCACGTTAGAGGAAGGCCTCTCATCAGACCGGATTACAAAAATGATGGGGATCGTGAACGGAACAACGAACTTTATCTTAACAAAAATGATCAAAGAAAAAAGCCCTTACGAGGAAGTGCTCAAGGAAGCGCAGGATCTCGGTTTTGCCGAAGCTGATCCGACTTCAGACGTGGAAGGGCTTGACGCCGCAAGAAAAATGGCGATATTGGCGCGCCTCGGCTTCTCGATGAACGTGGATCTCGACGACGTCAAAGTAAAGGGAATCTCCCAAATTACAGACGAGGACATCAGCTTCAGCAAACGCCTCGGCTATACGATGAAGCTGATCGGGATTGCGCAGCGTGACGGCAGCAAAATTGAAGTCAGCGTACAGCCGACACTGCTTCCTGACCACCATCCGCTTTCTGCTGTGCATAATGAGTTTAACGCCGTTTACGTATACGGCGAGGCTGTCGGTGAGACGATGTTCTACGGACCGGGAGCCGGAAGCATGCCGACTGCGACATCCGTTGTTTCTGATCTTGTCGCCGTCATGAAAAATATGCGCCTCGGCGTAACCGGCAACAGCTTTGTTGGGCCGCAATACGAGAAAAACATGAAGTCTCCGTCAGACATTTACGCGCAGCAATTTTTAAGAATTCATGTTAAAGATCAGGTCGGTTCATTCTCGAAAATTACGTCTGTCTTCTCAGAACGGGGCGTGAGCTTTGAAAAGATCCTTCAGCTGCCGATTAAAGGCCATGATGAGTTAGCAGAAATCGTGATTGTCACGCACCATACATCAGAAGCTGATTTCAGTGATATCCTGCAAAACCTAAATGATTTGGAAGTCGTTCAAGAAGTCAAAAGCACATATCGTGTAGAAGGGAACGGTTGGAGTTAATGTGGAAAGGACTAATCCATCAATATAAAGAATTTTTACCTGTAACAGATCAAACACCGGCGCTTACTTTACATGAAGGAAACACACCTCTTATTTACCTGCCGAAGCTGTCTGAACAGCTGGGAATTGAACTTCATGTCAAAACGGAAGGCATCAATCCTACAGGGTCATTTAAAGACCGCGGAATGGTCATGGCTGTGGCGAAAGCAAAAGAAGAAGGCAACGACACGATTATGTGCGCGTCTACAGGAAACACTTCCGCTGCTGCGGCTGCATATGCAGCCCGCGCTAACATGAAATGCATCGTGATCATCCCGAACGGCAAAATCGCGTTTGGAAAACTGGCTCAAGCTGTCATGTACGGAGCTGAAATTATCGCTATTGACGGAAACTTTGACGATGCGCTTAAAATTGTCCGCTCCATCTGTGAGAAATCACCGATTGCCCTTGTCAACTCAGTTAATCCTTACCGTATTGAAGGCCAAAAAACAGCTGCCTTCGAAGTGTGCGAACAGCTGGGAGAAGCGCCGGATGTTTTGGCCATCCCGGTCGGAAACGCAGGAAACATTACGGCATACTGGAAGGGATTCAAGGAATATCATGAGAAAAACGGCACTGGCCTTCCGAAAATGCGCGGATTTGAAGCGGAAGGCGCGGCGGCAATTGTGCGCAATGAAGTAATTGAAAATCCGGAAACAATAGCGACAGCCATTCGTATCGGAAACCCTGCAAGCTGGGACAAAGCTGTAAAGGCAGCTGAGGAATCCAACGGGAAAATTGACGAAGTCACTGATGATGAAATCCTTCACGCGTATCAGCTGATCGCCCGTGAAGAAGGTGTGTTTGCAGAACCGGGTTCTTGCGCGTCTATCGCAGGAGTGTTGAAACAGGTGAAGTCCGGAGACATTCCGAAAGGCAGCAAGGTCGTCGCTGTTTTAACAGGAAACGGACTGAAAGATCCGAACACAGCGGTCGACATTTCAGAAATCAAGCCGGTCACATTGCCGACTGATGAAGACAGCATTCTTGAATATTTAAAAGGAGCGGCCCGTGTATGAACGAAGCCGGCATGCTGTTCACGGTCACTGTTCCCGGAAGCACGGCTAACCTAGGCCCGGGTTTTGATTCAGTCGGAATGGCGCTCAGCAGGTATTTGAAGCTGACCGTCTTTGGAAGCGACAAATGGTCTTTTGAAGCTGAAACAGAAACAGTCGCCGGAATTCCGGCGGGTACAGATAATCTGATCTATCAAGTGGCAAAACGGACAGCAGATTTGTACGGAAAAGAAATGCCGCCTGTCCATGTGAAGGTATGGAGCGATATCCCGCTCGCCCGCGGCCTTGGCAGCAGCGCCGCGGCGATTGTAGCGGCCATTGAACTGGCTGATGAATTATGCGGCTTAAAGCTGTCTGAAGCGGACAAGCTGCATTTAGCCAGCCTTGAAGAAGGACACCCGGATAATGCGGGCGCTTCTCTCGTTGGCGGGCTTGTCATCGGCCTGCATGAAGATGACGAGACACAAATGATCCGTGTCCCGGATGCTGACATTGACATTGTCGTTGTTATTCCTTTTTACGAGGTGCTGACAAGGGACGCAAGAGACGTGCTTCCGAAAGAGTTTCCGTATGCGGACGCTGTAAAAGCAAGTGCCGTCAGCAATTTGCTCGTTGCTGCGATCATGTCCAAGGATTGGCCGCTTGTCGGGAAAATCATGAAGAAGGATATGTTCCATCAGCCGTACAGGGCGATGCTTGTCCCCGAATTGTCAAAAGTAGAACACGTCGCCGAGATGAAGGGCGCATATGGAACGGCTCTCAGCGGAGCAGGCCCGACGATTCTCGTGATGACTGAAAAAGGAAAGGGAGCAAAGCTGAAAGAGCAGCTCACGCTTCATTTCCCTCATTGCGAAGTAGACGCTTTGACCGTTCCAAAAGAGGGAAGTATAATAGAGCGAAATCCTTTATATCAAGTAAAAAGTGTATAGAATATGCCAAGCGTTCCTCAGCGTCAGCGGAGGACGCTTTTTTTCTGCTGGAGATAAAGGAGTTTTTATTTAGAAAAACGAAATACATGTAAAAAGGAGGAGATGAATATGAAAAAGCTGATAACCGCAGAAGACATCACAGCGATTGTCTCTGTGACCGATCCTCAATACGCCCCAGACGGCAGCCGTGCCGCATACGTGCAGTCGCAAGTGAATCAAGAGAAAGATTCGTATACATCAAATATATGGGTCTATGAAACGAAAACCGGCAGGTCTGTTCCTTGGACATATGGAGAAAAGCAGAGTACGGACCCAAGATGGTCTCCGGACGGGCGTACGCTTGCCTTTATTTCTGATCGTGAAGACGATACAGCACAGCTCTATCTCATGAGCGCTGAAGGCGGAGAAGCGAGAAAGCTGACGAATATACCGTATGGCGTGTCAAAGCCGGTATGGTCCCCGGATGGCGAGTCGGTGCTTGTCACTGTCAGTTTGGGAGGGGAGGAAAGGATTGATGATCAAGAGAAAAAAGAGCCGGACAGCTTTGAACCTGTGGAAGTGCAAGGCCTTTCCTATAAACGGGACGGTAAAGGGCTGACAAGAGGTGCGTATGCCCAACTAGTGCTTGTCAACTTGAAGAGTGGCGAGGTAAAGCAGCTGACAAACCGCAAAGCTGATCACGGTGATCCTGCTTTTTCTCCTGATGGCAAATCGCTTGTTTTCTCAGCTGATCTGACGGAAGCGGATGATGCCAGCAAGCCGCATGACGTCTGCATGATGTCGCTCGAGACTGGGGATTTCAAGGTGATTACGTCTCATCGCGGCTCATTCGGACCAAGCTCATTTTCACCGGACGGAAGGTATCTTGCTTTGCTTGGGCATGAACAGGAATATCAGAATGCAACGCTCGAAAAGGCGTGGCTTTATGATCTCGAACAAGACTGCCTTACATGTCTGACTGAAATGCTTGACGTTCATTTAGCGGATGCGCTCATTGGAGATTCATTGATCGGAGGTGCCGAGCAGCGCCCGGTTTGGACAAAAGACAGCCAAGGGTTTTATGTCATCGGCACAGATCAAGGCAGTACGGGAATCTACTATATATCTATTGAAGGCCTTGTGTATCCGATTCGTATCGAAAAAGAGTACATCAATAGTTTTTCCATTTCACCTGACGAACAACACTTTATTGCGAGTGTGACAACGCCGGACAGACCGAGTGAGCTTTACAGCATCCCGCTTGGGCAGAAAGAGAAACGCCTGACTGGCGTGAATGACAAGTTTGTCGGCGAGCATACGATGTCAATACCTGAAGATATTCAATATGTCACAGAAGACGGCGTGACGGTGAACGGCTGGCTGATGAAGCCTGCACAGACTGAAGAGGAAACATCATATCCTCTTATTCTCAACATACACGGCGGTCCGCACATGATGTACGGGCATACATATTTTCATGAATTTCAAGTGCTGGCGGCGAAAGGATACGCGGTAGTGTATATCAATCCGAGAGGAAGCCACGGCTACGGCCAGGAATTCGTGAATGCCGTCAGAGGAGATTATGGAGGAAAGGATTATGAGGATGTGATGCAGGCAGTGGATGAGGCCATCAAACGAGATCCGCAGCTTGATCCTGAGCGGGTAGGTGTCACGGGCGGAAGCTATGGAGGCTTTATGACCAACTGGATCGTTGGACAGACGAATCGCTTTAAAGCCGCCGTCACCCAGCGTTCGATATCAAATTGGGTCAGCTTTCACGGCGTCAGTGATATCGGCTATTTCTTCACAGACTGGCAGCTTGAGCATGACATGTTTGCAGACACAGAAAAGCTCTGGGACCGTTCCCCTTTAAAATACGCAGCAAACGTGGAGACACCGCTATTGATTCTGCATGGCGAGCGAGATGACCGGTGCCCGATTGAGCAGGCGGAGCAACTATTTATCGCCTTGAAAAAAATGGGCAAGGACACCATGCTCGTCCGTTTTCCAAAAGCGTCGCACAATTTGTCACGCAGCGGACACCCGGGGCAGCGGATCAAGCGCCTAAATTATATCAGCTCATGGTTTGATCAATATCTCTAATAAAAAAGCCAGGCTGATCAAATATCAGCCTGGCTGCTTTATTAAAAGACTTGTTCTACTTCAACGACACCCGGCACTTCTTCAAGAAGAGCGCGTTCAATTCCGGCTTTCAGCGTAATTGTTGAACTTGGACAGCTGCCGCATGCGCCTAGAAGACGAAGCTTAACGATACCTTCATCTATGTCTACAAGCTCACAGTCACCGCCGTCACGAAGTAAAAACGGACGAAGTTTGTCCAGTACTTCCTGCACCTGTTCTTTCATTTCAACTTCAGTCATGACATTCGCTCCTTTCGTCATCATAAAACCATTATATTCAGTGTAACAATAAAAATCTATTGTTTAGTTTGAAAAGTTGCTTTCCCTATTATAGCACATTCAGACTTGAACACAAAAACGGTTTTTTTCTATCAAAACGTCTTTTGGCTCTGTATACTGAAAAGAAAGGACTACAGGGAGAAGGGGGCGTTTATCAGTGACAAAACCAGTCATGCTCAGCGTCTACGGCGCAGAAACCATTTGTGCAAGCTGTGTCAATATGCCGACAGCCAAAGATACGTACGAGTGGCTTGAGGCTGCGCTGAAAAGAAAATATCCAAATCAGCCTTTTGCGATGCAATATATCGATATTTATGAGCCGCCTGACAATAAACAAGAGAAAGAGCTTGCGGAAAAAATCAGAAATGATGAGTATTTTTATCCTCTTGTTCTCGTAGAAGACAAAATTGTCGGTGAAGGCAATCCGACATTAAAAGACGTCTATAAGGAAATGGAGAAGTATGGGTATACAGAAAACCGCTGACAAGATCAGCGGTTCCAGCGTGTGGACAAACCCTCGTATTCGTTGTCAAGCTTGTGCGTTGGTGCTCACGAATTAAAACATTCGCTCCGCTCCAATGCTCGCCTTTCCTAGACTTCAAGGGTTTTCAAACACGCTGAAAAGATGAAACCGGCTAAAACTAAAACCGTTTCAGCCGTCTGTAATCATTAAAACCGCTGACAAGATCAGCGGTTCTTCTCTATCATTAACCGTTATGGTGTTTATACATCCACAGCAAGCCGGATTTCAGCATGCGCGGAACACGGCCGATCAGCGGACGGTCAGCAACAAGGCCGAAGCCGGATTTTTTTCCAAGTGAGCCAAGAACGCCTTTCAGCTTAAACTGCGGCATTGACTCTGGAAGGGCTTCTCCATTCCAGCGTTTTTGCAAGATTTGGACAATCTGCTCTGCTTGAGCCTCTGCAAGCTGAGCGCTCGGTGCATGAGGAAGGCTGGCGCAATCACCGACAACGTACAAATGTTCATCACCGGGAAGATTGTGATGCGGCGTTAATACGATACGCCCTTGTGCATCCTTCTCCACATCTAAATTCCTGACGACTTTGTTCGGCTGTATGCCAGCGGTCCATACGATGGCGTCCGCAGAAATCGGATCATCGTGGTTATACACAACGCCTTCTTCTACTTTGGTGATATTTGCCCTGTTAATAATGCGGACACCGTGCTCTTCGAACCATTTTTGCACATATTTGCTCAAACGCTCGGGAAAGCTTGATAAAATGAGATCGCCGCGGTCAAACAAAATAATGTTCAGGTCGTCACGGCTTTCCCTCAATTCACTTGCAAGCTCAACGCCGCTTAAGCCCGCGCCGACAATGGCGACAGTGGCATTAGCGCTCAGGTTATTCAGCTTTTGATAAGTTTCTCGGGACTGGTCGATGGTTTGAATGCTATAGGTGAATTCAGGCGCTCCCGGCACGTTGTGATATTTATCCTCACAGCCGAGCCCGATCACGGCGTCATCGTAAGAAATCGGTTCACGATCATGGAACAGCACTTGTTTTTGTGCAATATCAATTGATGAGATATCTCCGTATTGGACATCCAGGCGAGGGTGCT
Organism: Bacillus sp. 11C; assembly: GCF_055486375.1. Taxonomy (NCBI): domain Bacteria; kingdom Bacillati; phylum Bacillota; class Bacilli; order Caryophanales; family Bacillaceae; genus Bacillus; species Bacillus sp. 11C. Next base: position 123,210 of record NZ_JBUPVZ010000005.1, on the reverse strand, counting down.
CTGGGAATGACACTCTGATATGATGGTCAGAAATTGTGCCTGCGGCAAGGGCATAATATTCTGTTTTCAAGCAGTGATAAGGATTTCTGTCAATTAACGTGATTAAAACATCATCAGGCAGCTGGTTTGGCAATAAGCGATGAAGAACACGCATATTCCCGTAACCTCCGCCGATCAAGACCAATTTTTTCATTTGAATTCCCCTTTAATCCGAAGAGTATGATAGACACATTGAAGAAAATACGAACTATGTAAAATAACATCTAGAATTATATCGAATTTGATCTAAAATCACAATAATAGTTTGAAAATAACCTACAAATTAGCCTGAAAGCGCAAATTAGTAAAACGTTATTCTGGAAATGATATGTTGCGATAATAAATTTTGAAGAATCCATTGTCTTTGACGAATGGTGAAAAATTCGCGATAATGGACATATGTGAGGTGAAACCGCATGAATCCAATGATTGAATTTTGTGTCAGCAATCTGGCTCACGGCTCTCAGGAAGCCCGGGCGATTTTGGAGAAAGATCCAAACCTGGATGTCCTCGAATACGGCTGCTTAAGCTACTGCGGGAAATGCATGGAGTCGCTTTTCGCTCTTGTAAACGGAGAAGTCGTCATGGGTGAAACGCCTGCTGAGCTTGTTGAGAATATATATACATTTATTGAAGAAAACCCAATGTTTTGAAGAAAAGGGCCTGGACAGGCCCTTTTTATTTTGTCGTCCAAAAGAACTAAAAAAATGTGTAGACATCAAAAACGATTATTGTTATCGTATAAAAGATTTGTTTTAAATAAATGTTAAGAGGTGTAGGTGTATTCATGAGTGTTCTCTGGGGACTGCTGGGCGCAGTTGCGATCATTGCTATCGCGTTTTTATTTTCAGAAAAGAAAAGCAATATTAAAATAAGAACCGTCATCGTTGGTTTATGCATACAGGTGGCGTTTGGATACATCGTGTTAAAATGGGAAGCGGGACGCGCTGTTTTTTTATGGTTTTCAAGCCGTGTACAGCTTCTGATTGATTATGCGAATGAAGGCATCAGCTTTATTTTTGGACCGCTTCTAAAAGTCGGCGACAGTCCGGCATTTGCCTTAAGTGTACTGCCCGTTATCATTTTCTTCTCAGCACTGATTGCCGTTTTATATCACTTGAAAATCATGCAGCTCGTTTTCCGTGTCATCGGGGGCGGATTGTCGAAGCTTCTTGGGACAAGCAAAACGGAATCTCTTGCGGCTTCTGCTAATATTTTTGTGGGACAATCCGAATCTCCATTAGTGATCAGGCCCCTGATTGCCGGTCTGACGCGCTCTGAATTGTTCACGATTATGACGAGCGGTCTATCGGCTGTTGCGGGTTCAACCTTGTTTGGATACGCGCTTCTCGGTATCCCGATTGAATACTTGCTTGCGGCCAGCTTTATGGCTGCTCCGGCTGGCCTTGTCTTTGGTAAATTGATTATACCCGAAACAGAAAAGCCGCAAACCGTAAAAAGCGATTTCAAAATGGATGAAGGAGAAGGCGCAGCCAATGTCATTGACGCAGCTGCAAAGGGAGCGTCAACCGGACTGCAAATTGCCTTAAACGTCGGAGCGATGCTGCTTGCGTTCGTTGCATTAATCGCCGTAGTAAACGGTGTTCTTGGCGGAGTATTCGGCTTGTTCGGCTTAAAAGGTGTCACATTAGAATCCATTCTCGGCTATGTGTTTTCTCCAATCGCCTTTTTAATTGGCGTTCCTTGGCATGAAGCGTTGCAGGCAGGAAGTTATATCGGCCAGAAATTGGTGCTGAATGAGTTTGTCGCTTATTCTAACTTCGGTCCGCACATCGGTGAGTTTTCTAAGAAAACCGCTACGATTATCAGCTTCGCGTTATGCGGATTCGCCAATTTTTCATCAATTGCGATTATGCTTGGTACGCTTGGCGGTTTAGCGCCTAGCCGCCGTTCGGATATCGCGCGCCTCGGCCTGAAGGCTGTTCTTGCGGGAACATTAGCCAATCTGCTCAGCGCAGCCATTGCCGGCATGTTTATATAAACGATAAAAGCTCCTTGCGATTTGCAAGGAGCTTTTATGTATGAAAAACGGGGGATAATTATATTGTGTCCGTTTATAATAGCTTTTATACTAAGAAAAAGAAAAAAAGTTGGAGGCACCTATGAATTCATTTCGATTTACCAAAATGCACGGTCTGGGTAACAGCTATATCTATGTGAATCAATTTGAAGAGCAGCTCCCGGAAGAAAAACTGTCTGAGATTGCAATTCAGGTTTCTTCTGTTTATACAGGGATCGGTTCCGACGGAATGATCCTGATATGCCCTTCAGATCAAGCGCCTGTTAAAATGCGGATTTTTAATAATGACGGGTCTGAAGGGAAAAATTGCGGCAATGGTTTGCGTTGCGTCGCAAAATACGCGTATGAGCATAAGCTGGTTGAGGAAACATCTTTTCTGATTGAAACCCTCTCCGGGCTTGTGAGAGCGGAGGTTCAAGTTGAAAATGGGAAAGTGAATGTGGTTACTGTCGATATGGGCGAACCGCGCCTGACAAAAGCGGAGCTTCCGATGCTTGACGGCGGGGAAGAGCACACGATCAATGAAACGATGGCATTTGGTGAAGTTGAACTAACAGGCACTGCCGTTTCAATGGGAAATCCCCATATCGTTTTTCCGATCGCTGACATTGAACAGGCACCTCTGACGACACTAGGACCGGTGATTGAAAAAGATCCGAGATTTCCGGAAGGCGTCAATGTGGAATTCGTCGAAACCGTGAATGATCATGAGTTGCATTTCCGCGTCTGGGAACGGGGATCAGGTATTACTCAGGCATGCGGGACAGGAGCATGTGCAGCTGCGGTTGCATCTGTGTTAAACGGTGTATCAAAACGAAATCAGGACATCACGGTGCATTTAGCAGGCGGAGATTTGGTGATTAACTGGAAAGACAACGGCCATGTGATGATGACAGGGCCGGCTGAGACCGTTTGCGAGGGTGTCTATTTTTTGTAAAACACCTCGTTTGAGAATTGAACGAATCATGTTTATAATAAAAGACAACATCCGGTTTTTAAAAGGAGGTTCATAATGATGAGCAACCCGGTAACAATTACAGAAGCAGCTGCTTTGCATATAAAAGATATGATGAAAGAGCATGAAGAAGAAAACGCGCTTTTACGAGTAGGCGTAAAAGGCGGCGGCTGCAGCGGCCTTTCATACGGTATGGGCTTTGAACATGAAAAAGGTGAAAAAGACAGTGTATTTGAGGAACATGGCATCACTGTTCTCGTTGACAAGGACAGCCTTGATATCATGAACGGCACCATCATTGATTTTAAACAATCCATGCTTGGCGGCGGTTTCACCATCGACAACCCAAATGCCATCGCCTCATGCGGCTGCGGTTCTTCGTTTAGAACAGCGACGAATGCTGGTAAGCCTGAAGAGTGCTAATAACAGAAAACGCCAAGTCAAGCGGCGAACCGCTGACTTGGCGTTTTTTATTTTTAATACTTATCCCCATTAAAAATCGAATTCTTCACAATCACATAATCCACATTGCGGATCGCGTCAAGCTTCGTTCCACCTGCATAAGAAATAGAAGATTGCAGATCCTGTTCCATTTCAATCAGTGTATCCTTGATAGAGCCTTTATGCGCCACGTGCATTTTTTTGCCTTCTACATTTTTCTTTTCGCCTTTTTGGAATTCAGAGGCTGAGCCGAAGTACTCTTTGTAGAGCTCTCCGTCTTTTTCGATCGTTTGGCCTGGTGATTCTTCATGTCCGGCAAATAGTGAACCGATCATGACCATCGTTGCGCCAAATCTGATTGATTTTGCGATATCGCCATGTGTGCGGATGCCGCCATCTGCGATAATCGGTTTGCTGGCTGCTTTGGCGCACCAGCGCAGCGCCGCTAACTGCCAGCCACCTGTGCCGAAGCCGGTTTTGATTTTCGTAATACATACTTTTCCCGGACCGATGCCGACCTTAGTGGCATCCGCTCCCGCATTTTCAAGCTCTCTGACCGCTTCCGGCGTTCCGACATTGCCGGCAATGACAAAGCTGTCCGGCAAATGTTTTTTGAGATGCTGGATCATTTCGATAACGGCATTTGAATGACCGTGCGCAATGTCAATTGTCACGTAATCGGGAGTCAGGTTTTCTTCTGCCAGCTGGCGGACAAATTCATACTCCTCATCTTTGACGCCCACGCTGATAGAAGAGAATAATCCGCGTGCGTTCATATCTTTCATAAAATCAATTCGTGTTTCAGGCTCAAATCGGTGCATCACATAAAAGTAGCCATTTTCGGCTAATTGAATAGCTAGCTTTTCATCTATAATCGTCTGCATATTGGCAGGAACGACGGGCAATTTAAATGTGCGTCCGCCTAAACGTACGGATGTATCACATTCTGAACGACTGTTTACAATGCATTTTGCAGGAATTAGCTGAATATCTTCGTAATCAAATACGTTTTCCATGTTTTTCACTCCTAAAAACGAATATTTAAAAGAATAACAAATGAAATGTTCGCCTTGTATAATGTACTCTGTTTTATTTAGGATGTCAAACGTTTTTATTTGCTTACAGGTGTGGGCAAGCGCCGATGCTTGTCATGCACAGTGAGTTTGGGTATGATAGTTTTAACGAATGGTCTTAGAGAGCGGATCAAAACGCGAATCATATACGTTCAGCAAAGCTTGGTCGTTCAGCACCAGGCTTTCTTTATGACATGAACGTGTGAAAGGAGCGAATCAGATGACTCAAAACGAAGGAAAAACACCGAAGTCGCAAAAGATCCAAGATCGCATTATCATGGCAATGATCTGGATCGTCGCAGCCCTTGTGATTGCGCTGGTTATTGGAACTGCGATGAATTATATCAATATCTTCAAATAAAAAAGGAGCTGTGTCGCTGACACAAACTCCTTTTTTTATTATTTATTTTCAAAAAGACTTGTTGAGTGAAGAGGCTGTACGCGGGCTTTTGGATCCATGTAAGCTTTGGCGTTGTTCACTGCTGTCGGCGCCTCGCCGAAGCCGCTTGCGATCAGGTTGACTTTTCCTTCGTATGTGCAAATGTCACCTGCGGCAAAGAAGCCTTCGATGTTTGTTTCCATAGTTGATTTGACGACAATAGAATTTTTCTCGATGTCCAGACCCCAGTTTTTAATCGGTCCAAGAGATGAAACGAAACCGTAGTTGACGATTAAGTCATCAATTTCTAAAATCTCTTTGCGATCGCCTTTCACTTCTTCAAGCACTAGCTGTTCAATTTTGTCTTCCCCGATCAGCTCCGCAGGGACGAATGGCGTCAGGACATTAACCTTCGACGCATGAAGGTTTTCCACACTGTGCTCGTGCGCGCGGAACTTATCGCGGCGGTGAATGATGGATACTTCTTTTGCGATTGGCTCAAGCATAAGCGCCCAGTCAACCGCTGAATCTCCGCCGCCAAGGATTGCAACTCGTCTGCCGGCGAATTTTTGCAAATCGTCAACGAAGTAATGAAGGTTTTTGTTTTCATACTGCTCGGCATTTTCAAGTTCCAGCTTTCTCGGTTTGAATGCGCCGTTTCCTGCAGTAATGATCACTGTTTTGGAGTAGTGGATTTCTTCATTTGTCACAAGCTTAAACACGCCATCCGCTTGTTTCTCAACAGATTCAACGGCTTGCTCCAGACAAATGGTTTGTTCGAATTTCGCCATTTGCTCTTTTAGGTTATTGATAAGCTCTTGTGCGCGGATTTTCGGAAATCCCGCTACATCATATATATACTTTTCAGGGTATAGGGCGCTAAGCTGTCCGCCGAGCTGAGGCAGGCTTTCGATAATTTTGACGCTTGCCTGTCTCATGCCTCCGTAAAAAGCGGTGAATAAGCCGACCGGTCCCCCGCCTATAATGGTAATATCATAAACCTTTGTATCCTCTCGCATACGAAAATTGCCTCCTAAATGAAAATTGTTATTAATTATACCATATTGCTGTTGAAATTGACGAGTCAGCAGAAAAAATCGTAAGTGTATAAAGTGCGCATCCATTCTTGAAAAATTTTCCGCAGGCCGATACGATGATAACCAAATGAATTGATCTTTTTCTGAATGTTTCTTGGGCCAGCCGGATAAGTATGATAGTAGTTCTATGCGTAAGGACTTCACAAAAAACTTTTCAATATATTTCATAAAATCCCGCCAATAAGCTGAAGCTAACACAAATGATGATTTTATTATGCGTCTAACAAAAGCAAAAAAGAGAAGGTGGATGTGATGGCATTGAATAAGCCCAAAATCGTGATTTTAGGTGCAGGATATGGCGGATTGATGACGGTAACTAGGCTGACAAAGTTTGTCGGACCGAATGATGCTGATATTACGCTTGTGAATAAACACAATTATCATTATGAAACGACATGGATGCATGAAGCGAGCGCGGGTACGCTCCATCATGACCGCTGCCGTTATCAGATAAAAGATGTAATCAACCAGTCGCGGGTCAATTTTGTACAGGATACCGTAAAAGCAATCAAAATTGATGAGAAAAAAGTTGTGCTTGCGAATGGAGAGCTAAAGTACGATTATGTAGTCATCGGACTCGGCGCGGTGCCCGAGACGTTCGGTATTAAAGGTTTGAAAGAATATGCGTTTCCGATCGCCAACATCAACACGTCGCGCCTGCTGCGGGAACATATTGAGCTGCAGTTTGCGACTTACAATACGGAAGCGGAAAAACGGCCGGACAGGTTAACGATCGTTGTAGGCGGAGCCGGATTTACGGGGATTGAATTTCTCGGCGAGCTGGCGGCCCGCGTGCCGGAGCTCTGCAAGGAGTATGACATTGACAGAAGCCTCGTACGAATCGTATGTGTGGAAGCCGCGCCGACCGTTTTGCCGGGCTTTGATCCTGAGCTTGTCGATTATGCGGTTCATTATCTTGAGGAAAACGGAGTTGAGTTTAAGATCGGCACGGCTGTGCAAGAATGTACACCGGAAGGAGTCAGAGTCGGGAAAAAAGATGAGGAACCAGAGCAAATCAAATCGCAAACCGTTGTATGGGCGGCAGGTGTCCGCGGCCATCCGATTGTAGAGGAAGCCGGTTTTGAAAATATGCGCGGCCGGGTCAAAGTCAATCCTGATCTTCGCGCACCCGGGCATGACAATGTCTTTATTCTCGGCGACAGCTCGCTGTTTATGAATGAAGATACAGAGCGCCCGTATCCGCCGACTGCGCAAATTGCGATGCAGCAGGGAATAACGGTTGCTAAAAACCTTGGCAGGCTCATTAAAGGCGGAGATCTTGAGGAATTCAAGCCGGACATTAAGGGAACCGTTGCTTCTCTTGGCGAGCATAACGCGGTTGGGGTCGTGTATGGCAGAAAGCTGAAAGGCACGCCGGCTTCGTTTATGAAAAAAGTCATCGATAACCGCTCGCTGTTTTTGATCGGCGGACTTGGACTGACGTTGAAAAAAGGCAAGTTTAAGTTTTTCTAAAAACCCGCTTCCGCGGGTTTTCTTTATTAAAAAACGCCAAAATAAAAAGATAATAAGAGGAAAATGAATATGTTTCCGCTTACATGAAAAGATTTGTCACATGATCTAACTTTATTGTTGACAGCCTAATATGTTATATTATCAGAAAATTAAGAAAAAGGGTGATGATCAGATGAAAACTGCAACGACAACCGCTTCACATGCATGCCCATTTTGCTCAGGGAAAGGGTACTTTCAATTGATTCTCGGCGGTTCAGAGACTTGCCCATCTTGCCAGGGGACAGGAAAAGACAGTCATTCTTTTTCCAGCCGTTGACTTTATTTCAGCCCCCGCGTTACACTAAAAACAACGCAGGGGGTGGAATAGGTTGATTAGTCTGCCAGTCGTCATCATCTCAATTGTTCTGTTTTTTGTTTTGTTTTTTGGAATCGGTTTCTTATTAAACATGCTGCTGAGGATGTCTTGGATTATGGCTGTGATATATCCAATTGTATGCCTTTTCATTATCAGCAAGGAAAAGCTGATCAGCTATATCCAGTCGCCGGGAGAATCATTTGCGGGCCTGTTTCATCGTATCGTATCATTAGCGGCTGCCGATGTGCTGATTTTAGCCAGCGGTTTGGCTGGCGCCGTCGTGTCCGGTATCGCGATCAACATGCTCAGAAAAAGAGGATATCAAATGTTTTAAATGCCGCTTTCTTCCTAAAGAAAGCTTTTTTTGTGCTTTCTGCTCATTCACTATATTGAATATTGCTCTCTCCAATTGGGAACAATGATTCGGAGGAGAGGTGGATGATGTTGAATATGATCAGACGTTTGCTGATGACCTGTTTATTTCTGCTTGCATTTGGCACGACACTTTTATCAGTGTCAGGAATCGAAGCGAAGGACTTGTCAAAATGGGTGCAGGAACATCAAGAAAAGCACTTGAAGCATGCAGGACTGACATTAAAAGCATTGCAGCAGAAAAAAACACAAACCATGTCCGCGGACAAGGATAAAACAAAACCGTTAGAAGAAGCTTTTGATTGGAACGAGTATCCGGTCCAAAAAGTAACAGCAACAGGCTACACGGCAGGAGCTGAATCGACGGGAAAAAAGCCCGGTGACCCATTATACGGGCTTACATATTCAGGTGTGAAAGTAAAACGGGATTTATACTCCACGGTTGCCGCTGATCCGTCCGTTTTCCCGATCGGCACGATTTTATTCATTCCGAACTACGGTCTTGGAGTTGTGGCAGACACAGGATCGGCTATTAAGGGAAACCGCCTTGATTTGTACTTTGAAACCGTCAAAGATGTGTACAATGAATGGGGCAAAAAAACCCTTGATGTATATGTGATTAAAAAGGGAACGGGAAAGGTCACCGAGGATGAGCTTGATAAGCTCAATGAAACAAAATCTTTGCAAGTGTTCAGAAATCAATATAAAACAGTGAAAGAATAAAACGCTCCAGCCACCGCTGGAGCGTTCAGCGTGTCGACAAACCCTTGCATTCGTTGTCAGGCCTGCGCGTCGGTGCTCACGTGTTATGAAAGGAACGGCGGTTAAATGCTTAGGCGTCCTGCCTAAACACCGCCGTCATCACATCCTGTGAAAGTCTGCTCCGATGCTCGCCCTTCCTAGACTTCAAGGGTTTTCAATCACGCTGAAAAGATGACAAAGTCATAAAACAAAAACCGTTTTATGACTTTGTAACAATCTGAACGCTCCAGCCACCACTGGAGCGTTTTTTACATGAATAAGTAAGCGAGTATCAATGTTAGTAAGATACCTGTTAAACCTCCGAAAAAAACCTCGATCGGCTGGTGTCCGAGAAGCTCCTTCAGCTTTTTTTGCTTTTCTTTTTCTTTGGCTTTCGGGAAGTCCTTTGCTTCATTCACGAAGCGGTTAAAATCAATGACAAGCTTATTGATGACTGTTGCCTGCTCACCGGCATGCCGTCTGACGCCAGTTGCGTCAAACATGGTAATGACGGCGAAAATAGCGGAAACTGCAAATAGAGAGGAGCTTAGTCCATGCTCCAAGGCTACGGCTGTAGAAAGCGCGGTAACCGCTGCGGAGTGGGAGCTCGGCATGCCGCCTGTGCTTGTTACCAGCGTCCAGTCCAGTTTTCTGGATGCGATAAACTGTATGGGCACTTTGATGACCTGAGCAAAAACAATCGCGGCCAGGCTTGATAATAAAGGGAAATTTGTTAAAAGTTCCATTGGCGACATCCTTTCTATTTGAAAAAATCCTTCGTGTTTCAAAAGAAAAAAACAAGTCTTAGACTGTTGTTTGATAAAATAAGTGTAATGGAAAGAATGTTTTTCCTATTATACCATTGTTCATAACAAATACCCATTACGTTAGGAGTGTAAGCATATGTTTTATGCGATTCAGCAATTAGAGCATACGGAAACCCTTGTGGTTGGACTTTTTCAAAAAAGCCAGCTGTCAGGCAAAGCGTTGGAAATGGATGAAATGCTGGAAGGCCATCTGACACAGCTTTTGAAAGATGGTGATGTCTCTTCGAAACCAAATCAAGTATTAAAAGTATTCCCTCCATCCTCTGCGGATATGAAACGAATTTATTTCGTTGGTCTGGGGAGAGAAGCCAATTATTCGTTTGAACAGGCGAAGGAATGTTTTGCCCATGTTTTTCAAGCGATTCATAAAGACCGGAAACAAGAAGCGGCTGTCCTGCTTGACACGTTTATTTCGGAAGACGTGCCTGCAGCCGATGCCGCTCATGCTTTAGCTGAGAGCTGCCTGCTTGCTTCCTATGAGGTGCAGGATTATAAGCACAAATCAAATGAGCCGGACAAACAAATTGAAGCCGTGTACGCTGTCACAGATGAAGACACACAAGAAGTGCAGGCGGGACTTCGCGTCGGCCAGGCATACGGGCAAGGGGCAAATTCGGCTAGAACGCTAGTGAATATGCCGGGAAACATGCTGACAGCGACTGACCTCGCTTCTTATGCAGAAGAGCTTGCGGCGAAATATGATTTTGAGTGTGAGATATTGGAGAAATCAGAGATGGAAGAGCTCGGTATGGGCGGAATACTTGCTGTAAACCAAGGCTCGGCCGAACCCCCGAAAATGCTTGTTTTGAAGTATCAGGGCAAAAAGGAATGGGAAGATGTCGTCGGACTTGTAGGAAAAGGGATTACCTTTGACACAGGCGGCTACTCCATTAAAACAAAATCTGGAATTGTCGGCATGAAATCTGATATGGGAGGAGCAGCTGCGGTTCTTGGCGCAATGGAAACGATCGGAGAGCTTCGTCCCGAGCAAAACGTGCTGGCTGTCATTCCTTCAACCGATAACATGATCTCAGGCGGAGCGATGAAGCCTGATGATGTGATCGTATCATTAAGCGGAAAAACAATTGAAATCCTCAATACGGATGCTGAAGGAAGGCTTGTGCTTGCAGATGGCATTACATACGCGAAACAGCATGGGGCGTCAGTTCTTGTTGATGTAGCTACGCTGACCGGCGGCGTTGTTGTGGCATTAGGGACAGAAACGACAGGAGCTATGACAAATGATCACAGCTTTTATCAGCAGGTAGCTGATGCTGCCGAAGAATGCGGCGAGGCGATCTGGCAGCTGCCGATAACAGAGAAGGATAAAAAACGTGTGAAAAGCAGCCAAATGGCGGATCTCAGCAATTCGCCGGGACGCGAAGGACATGCGATTATGGCAGGAACGTTTCTTGGTGAATTTGCCGAAGCAACGCCTTGGGTGCATCTTGATATTGCGGGCACGGCGACTTCAAATAAAGCAACCTGCTTCGGGCCGTCCGGGGCTACCGGCGTTATGGCCAGAACACTTGCCACACTGGCGGAGCGATTTACATTGGAAGAAGATAAAAGCGAATAATGATGGACCCCAGCTGCGGAATGCGGCGGGGATTTTTTCTTCCAAAATCTTTAGTTGACTAAAGTGTAGCGATTATGATACGATACGTTCGTACTTTATTTATCTACTACATTAGCAAACTAAAGGATTTTTTGGAGGGTTATCATGAATGCAGTCGTCATCGCAGTGCTGCTTATGCTTGTTTTAAGCCTGCTGCGTGTCAATATCGTTATCGCATTAATCATAGGGGCCCTGGCCGGCGGGTTAACAGGCGGGCTCGGGCTTGGAGAAACGGTTAAAGCTTTTACAGACGGGCTCGGAGGAAATGCCACCGTTGCAGTCAGCTACGCCATGCTTGGCGCGTTTGCTGCGGCATTAACGAAAACAGGTCTTCCGGACGCAATGGTGGAAGCTTCCGTTAAATTGATCGGAAATAAAGAAGACACCCGCAAAAAAGCACTGTCCAAAGTGCTGATTGTCCTGATAATTTTAATCATATCTTGTTTTTCGCAAAACGTGGTTCCGGTTCATATCGCATTTATCCCGGTCCTGATTCCGCCGCTGTTGAAAATCTTTAATGAACTTGAAATGGACCGCCGTCTAATTGCATGTGTGATTACATTCGGTTTAACGGCACCTTATATTTTAGTGCCGGTTGGTTTCGGCCAAATCTTCCAGGGCATGCTCAAGGATAATGCAGAAGCCGCCGGATTAAACGTATCTCTCGGTGATATTCCTTACGCTTTAATGATCCCGGTTGCGGGTATGGTTGTAGGTTTGATTATCTCAATCATCGTCTTCCGTAAACCAAAAGCATACGAAACAAAAGAAATATCTGGTACGAACGCTTCTCCATATACAAAAAAAAGCCTGGCCATCGCGGTTCTTGCCATCGCAGTGTCACTCGGCGTCCAGCTCTATTTATCTCAAACTTTGGGAGTAGAAGGGATGATTATGGGGGCGCTGGCAGGTCTGATCATTCTGTTTGTCAGCGGTGTGATGAAGCGTGATGAAGCGGACTCACTGATTACTGACGGAATGGTTTTAATGGCTTTTATCGGTTTTGTCATGCTCGTTGCAGCCGGGTTTTCAAATGTATTGACGAAAACCGGAGATGTAGAGTCACTGGTTAAAACAGCAGCTGGCATTATGGGGAACAGTCAGTTAGTGGGCGCATTGCTGATGCTTATTGTCGGTTTGTTTATTACTATGGGAATCGGTTCTTCTTTTGCGACGATTCCAGTTATCACAACGATCTTTGTGCCTCTTTGCATGCAGCTCGGCTTCAGCCCGATGGCAACGGTTGCGATTATCGGAACGGCTGCTGCGCTCGGTGATGCCGGTTCACCTGCCAGCGACAGTACACTTGGACCGACTTCAGGTTTGAGTGCGGACGGCCAGCATCATCACATTTGGGACACTTGTGTGCCGACATTTTTATTTTATAATATTCCGCTTATCATCTTTGGCTGGATTGCGGCGATTGTTTTATAGGAAAAAGGCTCCCCTTTACTGGGGAGCCTTTTCTCGTTATGATAAAAAAACCGTCCAAGAGAATGATTTTTTACGTGGACGATATGTGATTTCTATTAAAGCCGGTTGCTTTTTGAATAGAGCGGTAGATCGCAGGTGCGATAAACGCCAGCACCACAGCCAGCGCCGTGTCTTTGACCATAAACCAAGTCATAAAGCCCCAAGCCGTGCCGTAGCTCACTGGCGTATGAATCCACAGCTTCAGCGCAAGATACATATAGGTAGTCCCGATGATATACATGATGGCGGTTCCGATAAGAGAAGCCATCAAAAATCGGATGTTGCTCGGCTGCATTTTGCGTTCTAAAAACCATCCAGCTGCATACGCCGCTGGGATGTATGAGAGAATAAATCCGCCGCTTTTTCCGGCAAACGGTGCGAAGCCCGCTGAAAATTGAGCAAACACAGGCGCTCCGGCCAATCCGACAAGCGCATATACAATCATGGCAATCCCTGCTCGTTTGCTGCCGAGCAACAAACCCGCCAAAATACAGAAGAATGGCTGCATTGAAAGCGGAATGCCGGCTACTTGTAAAAAGGGTGCCACTGATGTAATGTTGGCGCCGACAGCCATAAGTGCGGTGAACATGCCGATCAGCGCCATATCTCCGGCACGAAGTTTTTGTTGTTTCATTGTTGTTCCCCCTTAGGTTGACATACACAATCATAGAGTAATAAAGAACGGATATATTGTCAACATAAATTGAAATAAGGTTAACAAAAAGGAGGACTCTATATGTATTTCGGAAAAACAAAACAGACTGAACAATCTGGGAGAGTGCCGCCAAATCAAAACGTCACAACCTCATTTCCTGTGCTTCATACTGGAAATGTCCCATATTACGAAGATATGGCCAAATGGAATCTGCAAGTATATGGATTGGTTGACCAGCCGATGCTGTTGAGTTTCGAAGATGTTAAGGCCTTTTCTCAGTACGAATCGAAAAATGACATTCACTGCGTCACTGGCTGGTCAAGGCTTGATAATGTGTGGCAAGGCGTGCGGGCTCGCGATATAGCGGAAAAAGCGGGTGTAAAAGAAGAAGCGGGCTACGTCATTTTACATGCGGAAGAGGGCTGGACGACCAATCTCCCGCTTGATGATTTCATGGCTGAAACCTCACTTCTGGCTTATGCGCATAATGGCGAGCCTTTAACGCCTGAACACGGCTTCCCGCTGCGGGGCGTATTTCCGCATCTGTATTTTTGGAAAAGCGCCAAGTGGCTGCGCGGCATCCAATTTACGAAAGAGAATCACCCTGGCTTTTGGGAGCAGAACGGCTATCACATGAGAGGCGATCCTTGGCAAAATCAAAGATTTACATGGGATTAAGGTTCTATTTTAGGTAGGACAATCTGCATCTCTATCTGGTTTTTATTTCCATTTAAATAGCCTTTAGGCACCTTATTTGATGAAGGTGCCTTTTTTAATTGGAAAAAAGTTGACTTTCTTTGGAAGAAAACCTATTATTTGAGTTGTCTAGTTGATAGTGAAAATCATTATCATATATTGTGATTTAGTTTAAGGAGAGGAATGTCGAACTGCATGAATGAGAAAACAACAGACAGAGTGAAAGGCGGGACGCAAAACGCTTTTACCATTCCTGGCACGGAAGTGCGTATGATATCTTCACGCAATGAAAACCGTGTCTACCAAATTTTCATTTCGAAACCGAGTACCCCGCCGCCGCCCGCTGGTTATCCGGTTATTTATCTGCTGGATGCCAATTCTGTCTTTGGAACGATGGCGGAAGCTGTTCGAATACAGGGGCGCCGTCCTGAAAAAACCGGAGTGATCCCTGCTGTGATCGTCGGCATTGGCTATGAGACAGCAGAACCGTTCTCCTCAGCGCGTCACCGGGATTTTACAATGCCGACGGCTCAATCGAAGCTGCCGGAAAGACCCGACGGCAAAGAATGGCCGGAGCATGGCGGGGCAGAGGGCTTTTTCAGATTTATTGAGGAGGATCTAAAACCGGAGATAGAACGAGATTGCCAGATTGACAGAAACAGACAAACGATCTTTGGCCACTCGCTTGGCGGTCTGTTCGTGCTGCAGGTGCTGTTAACAGCGCCGGATGCGTTTCAAACGTATGTCGCGGGAAGTCCGTCTATTCATTGGAATAAGCCATTTATTCTCGAGAAAACGAGCCATTTCGCCTCCCGCTTCAAGAAAAACAATCAGCCTATCAATATCCTGCTTGCTGCAGGTGAATTGGAGCAGCATCATAAAAGCCGGATAAACGATAATGCGAGGGAGCTTTACGAACGGCTGGCCGCTTTATCTGAACAAGGCATGCGGGCAGAATTTTGCGAGTTTTCAGGAGAAGGGCATATTTCGGTTCTTCCTATTTTGGTCAGCAGGGCGCTGCGTTTTGCGCTTCACCCTGACGGACCGCATATGTCAATGGGCTGAGATATTCTCAGCCTCGCTTATACATATAAAATATTCGTCATTGAAATTATATTTGACTGTCACATGACAATTGGATATGATTATTTTTATAATTGATAATGATAATCATTATCACTAATTGTGCTTTTCTTTTCAAGGCGCAGCAGTTTTTTCGCTGGATGTCCGTCCGGCATAAGCGAAGAAAGGAATTGATGACATGAATGCAAAGGGTATAGAGGGCAAAATTGCGTTGATAACAGGAGCTGCCCAAGGGATAGGTGAAGCTGTTGCTCGGACGCTTGCCAGTCAAGGCGCACACATTGCGGCAGTTGATTATCATCCTGAAAAGCTACAAAAGGTTGTGGACAGTCTCAAAGCAGATGGCTGCCATGCGGAAGCCTTTCCCGCGGATGTGAGAGACAGCGCGGCGATTGACGAGATCACGGCCCGCATCGAACGTGAAATGGGGCCGATCGATATTTTGGTGAATGTAGCGGGTGTCCTTCGCCCGGGGCTAATCCATACACTTAGTGATGAGGAATGGGAGGCCACGTTCTCAGTGAATTCGACCGGCGTGTTTAACGTCTCGCGTTCAGTCAGCAAATATATGATGGACCGGAGATCGGGTTCGATTGTAACGGTCGGATCGAATGCTGCGGGTGTGCCAAGAACATCTATGGCGGCATATGCCTCTTCAAAGGCTGCGGCTGTGATGTTTACGAAATGCCTTGGCCTTGAGCTTGCAGAATATCATATTCGCTGCAATATTGTGTCTCCCGGATCAACCGAAACAGACATGCAGTGGTTATTATGGGCCGATGAAAACGGAGCGGAGAAAGTCATAAAAGGATCACTTGAGACATTTAAGACGGGAATCCCGCTGAAAAAACTGGCTCAGCCTTCGGATATTGCGGATGCCGTGCTCTTTTTGGTTTCTGATCAGGCGGGGCATATTACGATGCATAATTTATGTGTAGATGGCGGCGCGACCTTAGGTGTGTAACTCATTTTAAAGGAGGTTCATGAGAATGTTGGAACAAAACGTTGTACCAGGAACAAAAGCGGAGCATTTGCTTCATGAGTATCAGCCGGGTGCTTTTTTCTTAGCTTCTCCCCATCGCGTGCTGTTAGCGAAAGGCATTAGTGAAATCGTACCGGAGGCAGAAGGGCAAAACCAAATAGAAACCCTTTCCGGCCGTATTGCAGAGACGCTGCGTCAAGCAAAGCAGTCGGGGCAAAGCCGTCCGCTTGTTGTCGGAGCCGTTCCTTTTGATTATATAAAAGCAGCTCGGCTTGTTGTTCCTGAAGAAGTGCGCTGGTCTAGACCACTTCAATTTGATTATGCGGAGAAGGAGCAGCAGCCTAAGCATACATACCACATAGAGCCTGTTCCTGCACCGGAAGGGTATAAAAATGGTGTCGAACAAGGACTGGCGCGAATTGCCGATGGGACACTCAGCAAGATTGTCCTGTCCAGATCGCTGCATTTGACATCGTCTGAACCGATTCAGACGGATGAACTGCTTAGACATCTGGCGCAGCATAATACGCATGGCTACACGTTTGCCGCGGACGTGTCCAGACAAGCGGAAGCGTCGTCGAGCCGAACTTTGCTCGGTGCAAGTCCGGAGCTTCTCGTTTCAAGAAGGGGAACTCAGGTCGTTTCCAATCCATTAGCCGGCTCAAGGCCTCGCAGTGATGATCCGGCTGAAGACCAGCGCCGGGCTGCCGAATTGCTTTCTTCCGCTAAGGATCTCCATGAGCATGCGGTTGTGGCTGACGCGGTTGCGGCAGCGCTCCGGCCTTTCTGCCGGACGCTGGATGTTCCGGAGAAACCTTCACTGATCAAAACGGAGACGATGTGGCATTTGTCCAGCGTGATTAAGGGAGAGCTGTCCGATCCGTCGGTGACCGCACTGGAATTGGCAGCGGCGCTCCACCCGACGCCGGCCGTCTGCGGAACACCGACTGATCTTGCAAGAGAAGCGATTCTCAGCATTGAACCGTTTGACCGCGGTTTCTTTACCGGCATGGTCGGCTGGTGTGATGACACGGGTGACGGAGAATGGATCGTTACGATTCGTTGCGCAGAGGCAGAAGAACGCTCACTTCGCCTGTATGCAGGAGCGGGTGTTGTTGCCGGATCAAAACCAGAGGACGAGCTTCAGGAGACATCCGCGAAGTTTCAGACAATGCTGCGGGCAATGGGCGTGAATCATATATGATCAGAATGAATTGCTGGAGGGATACAACATGCTGAATGGATTTATTCCTTGGCCTGATGAGGTAGCTGAGACATATCGGAAGAACGGCTGCTGGGCCGGCGAGACGTTTGGAGATATGTTAAGGGACAGGGCTGCCAAACATGGTGATCGCATCGCCATTACATGCGGAAACACCCATTGGAGCTATCAAGAGCTTGACACAAGGGTTGATCGTCTGGCTGCCGGATTTCAAAAGCTCGGCATTCAACAGATGGATCGTGTCGTAGTGCAGCTCCCGAATATCGCAGAGTTTTTTGAGGTCATTTTCGCGCTCTTCCGTTTGGGGGCGCTCCCAGTCTTTGCACTGCCTTCTCATCGAAGCAGTGAAATTACATATTTTTGCGAGTTTGCTGAAGCGGCTGCTTACATCATTCCAGACTCTTATTCCGGTTTTGACTACCGTTCACTTGCCAGACAGGTTCAAAGCAAGCTGCCGTCTTTGAAACACGTCATTGTCGCAGGTGAAGCAGGGGAATTTTTGCCGCTGGAGGATTTGCATACAGAACCTGTTAAACGGCCTGAAGTCAGCTCTTCGGATGTGGCGTTCCTTCAGCTTTCTGGAGGAAGCACCGGCTTATCAAAACTGATCCCGCGGACTCACGATGACTACATATACAGTCTGCGGCGGAGTGCAGAGGTCTGCTGGCTCGATCACAGTACGGTGTACTTGGCAGCATTGCCGATGGCGCACAATTACCCGCTGAGCTCTCCCGGGGTTCTCGGCGTGTTGTATGCCGGAGGAAGAGTGGTATTATCTCCTTCTCCAAGTCCTGATGACGCGTTTCCTTTGATTGAACGGGAACAAGTCACGATTACCGCTCTTGTTCCGCCCCTTGCAATGGTATGGATGGATGCGGCATCTTCACGCGATGACGATTTATCCAGCCTTCAAGTGCTACAGGTCGGCGGCGCCAAGTTCAGTGCTGAAGCTGCGCGCAAGGTTAAAGCTGTTTTCGGCTGCACGCTGCAGCAGGTGTTCGGAATGGCAGAGGGTCTCGTCAATTATACGAGACTGGATGACCCTGAGGAAGTCATTGTCACCACCCAGGGAAAACCGATGTCTCCATATGACGAAGTGCGTGTTTGGGATGATCAGGATCGTGACGTGATACATGGTGAAACAGGGCATCTGCTGACGCGGGGGCCGTATACGATTCGGGGTTACTATAAGGCAGAAGAGCATAATGCCGCTTCTTTTACTGAGGACGGTTTTTACCGCACGGGTGATATCGTCAGGCTGACAGCAGACGGCTATATTGTCGTTGAAGGCAGAGCGAAGGATCAAATTAACCGCGGGGGAGAAAAAGTGGCGGCTGAAGAAGTTGAAAATCATCTTCTGGCACATCCGGCTGTCCATGATGCCGCAATGGTCTCAATGCCTGACCAATTCCTTGGCGAAAGATCTTGTGTGTTCATTATTCCCCGGGATGAAGGGCTGAAAGCCGCAGAGCTTAAAGCTTTTTTGAGAGAGCGCGGACTGGCTGCATACAAAATTCCCGACCGCATTGAATTTGTCGAATCCTTCCCGCAGACAGGGGTAGGAAAAGTCAGCAAAAAAGCGCTTCGTGAAGCCATTGCCGAGAAGCTTCTTGCAGGATCAAAAAAATAAAACAAACAACAAGTTGAGAGGAAGTGTTCAAATGGCTATACCTGCCATTCAGCCGTATCAAATGCCGACAGCGTCTGATATGCCGCAAAACAAAGTTTCATGGGTGCCTGATCCAAATCGGGCAGTTCTGTTAATACACGATATGCAAAACTATTTTGTCGATGCTTTCACAGCGGGAGTGTCTCCGGTAACAGAGCTTTCAGCGAATATACGCAAGCTGAAGGACCAATGTGCCCAGCTGGGGATTCCTGTTGTCTATACCGCGCAGCCGGGAAGCCAAAATCCGGCTGATCGGGCGCTGCTGACAGACTTTTGGGGTCCGGGATTAAACAGCGGCCCTTATGAGGAGAAAATTGTAAACGAGCTGTCACCGGATGATGATGATATCGTGCTGACAAAATGGAGATACAGCGCGTTTAAGAGAACGAATCTGCTT
The DNA here is from genome assembly GCF_055486375.1 of Bacillus sp. 11C. Lineage (NCBI taxonomy): Bacteria > Bacillati > Bacillota > Bacilli > Caryophanales > Bacillaceae > Bacillus > Bacillus sp. 11C. The sequence goes on along the minus strand of NZ_JBUPVZ010000005.1, from coordinate 103,622 downwards.
GAGATTATGCGAAAAGAGGGGCGCGATCAGCTGATCATTTCCGGGATTTACGCCCATATTGGCTGTCTCGTTACAGCATGTGAAGCATTTATGGAGGATATCGAAGCATTTTTTGTGGGAGATGCAGTTGCTGATTTTTCATTAGAAAAACATCAAATGGCGCTGGACTATGCGGCTGGGCGCTGCGCGTTTACTGTGATGGCCGACAGTCTTCTCGACCAGCTGAAGAATGCGCCTGAACCTGCTCAGAAAACGTCAGTGACAACTGGCAAAGCAGTGTTTACATGTGAGAATATCCGTAAACAAATCGCTGAGCTTCTTCAAGAAACACCTGAAGATATTGCAGATCAAGAGGATTTGCTCGACCGTGGGCTTGATTCGGTAAGGATCATGACATTAGTAGAACAATGGCGCCGCGAAGGAGTCGAGGTGACATTCGTGGAACTGGCTGAGCGCCCGACGATCGAAGAATGGCAAAAATTGCTCACAACCCGCAGCCAGCAAGTGCTGCCAAACGCGGATTATTTATAAAGGGAGGGTAAACAAACGGATGCCTGATACAAAAGACCTTCAGTATTCTTTGACCGGAGCGCAAACCGGCATATGGTTTGCTCAGCAGCTTGATCCGGACAATCCAATCTACAATACAGCGGAATATATAGAAATCAATGGACCAATCAATATTGCTCTTTTTGAAGAAGCTTTGCGGCACGTGATAAAGGAAGCGGAATCGCTGCATGTCCGCTTCGGTGAAAAGATGGACGGGCCTTGGCAGAAGATAAACCCGTCTCCGGATGTACAGCTGCACATCATTGACGTCAGCTCTAAGCCTGATCCGGTAAAAACAGCATTAAACTGGATGAAGACAGATTTGGCAAAGCCGATCGATTTAGGATATGACCCTTTGTTCAATGAAGCTCTGTTTATAGCCGGGCCTGATCGTTTCTTTTGGTATCAGCGCATTCACCATATTGCGATCGACGGCTTCGGCTTTTCCCTGATTGCCCAGCGCGTGGCAAGTACGTATGCCGCGCTTATGAAAGGACAATCAACTGATGGCCGTTCCTTTGGGGCTCTCCAGGCCATATTGGAGGAGGATGCAGATTATCGCGCATCAGAGCAGTATGAGAAGGATCGTCAATTCTGGCTGGATCGTTTTGCTGATGGCCCTGAAGTTGTGAGTTTGGCTGATCGGGCCCCAAGAACATCTAACAGCTTTCTTCGTCATACGGCGTATTTGCCTCTATCTGATGTAAACGCGTTAAAAGAAGCGGCGCGCTATTTCTCAGGAAGCTGGCATGAAGTCGTGGTTGCGGTGTCGGCTGTTTATGTGCACCGTATGACCGGCTCTGAGGATATTGTGCTTGGTCTGCCCATGATGGGACGGATAGGGTCCGCATCACTGAATGTGCCGGCTATGGTGATGAATCTTCTCCCGCTCCGGCTGTCTGTCAGCTCTTCGATGAGCTTTTCAGAGCTTATTCAGCAAATTTCCCGGGAAATCCGCAGTATCCGGCGACATCATAAGTATCGCCATGAAGAGCTTCGGCGCGATCTGAAATTGATAGGAGAAAACCATAGATTATTTGGCCCGCAAATCAACCTCATGCCATTTGATTACGGTCTTGACTTTGCCGGGGCCCGAGGAACAACGCATAACCTTTCAGCCGGTCCTGTTGATGATCTATCAATCAATGTCTATGACAGAACGGACGGCAGCGGGTTGCGGATAGATGTTGATGCGAATCCAGAGGTGTACAGCGAGTTTGATATTCAACTCCATCAGCAGCGTATCCTGCAGCTGCTGCAAACGGCTTCAGCCGGGGAGGATATGCTGATTGGGCAAATGGAGCTTCTATTACCAGAGGAGAAAAAGCAAGTCATTCGTGAATGGAATGAGACAGGAAAATCCGAGAAGCTGTTCAGCCTCCAGGACATGTTCGAGAAGCAGGCAATCCTTACGCCAAAGCGTATCGCTCTCCTATGTGATGACGTTCAAGTAAACTATCAAGAACTGAATGAGGAGGCAAACCGCCTCGCGCACCTTTTAATTGAAAAAGGTCTTGGTCCGGAGCAATTTGTCGCTTTGGCGCTGCCGCGTTCTCCGGAGATGGTGGTTTCGATGCTTGCTGTACTAAAAACTGGTGAGGCGTATCTTCCGCTTGATCCGGAGTTTCCGGCCGACCGAATTTCTTACATGCTCGAGGATGCGAAACCTTCATGCATCATAACGACTGAGGAAATAGCGGCCCGTCTCCCTGATGACATGGCAGTACCGCAGCTTGTGCTTGATCAGGCTGTTACACAGGAGGCTGTTAAACGCTATTCGCCTGACAATCCGAATATATCGGTTCCTCTTGCCCATCCTGCGTATATCATCTATACCTCAGGATCAACAGGAAGGCCGAAGGGTGTCGTTGTTACGCTGAAAAGCTTAAGCAATTTTCTGCTGTCCATGCAAGGTGCTTTTTCTCTGGGAGAAGAAGACAGACTGTTGGCTGTGACAACTGTCGCTTTTGATATTTCGGCATTGGAGTTATTTCTTCCGCTTATCAGCGGGGCGCAAATCGTGATCGCGAAGAAAGAAACGATCCGTGAGCCGCAGGCATTAGCTCAGATGATTGAATATTTTGATATCAATATCATGCAGGCGACACCGACACTATGGCATGCTTTAGTGACGAATGAACCAGAGAAACTTGGGGGGCTCAGAGTGCTTGTCGGAGGCGAAGCGCTGCCGAGCGGTCTTTTGCAGGCGCTTCAAGAGCTTCAGTGTCCAGTCACGAACTTATACGGCCCTACTGAAACAACAATTTGGTCTGCCGCAGCTTTTCTTGAAAAAGGGGTGAAGGGCGTTCCGCCGATTGGCAAACCGATTTGGAATACGCAGGTGTATGTGCTGGATAACGGCTTGCAGCCGGTGCCGCCGGGCGTTGTCGGAGAGCTTTATATTGCAGGAGACGGCTTGGCTAGAGGTTATTTCCGCCGGCCTGATTTAACGGCCGAACGTTTTGTCGCAGATCCATACGGACCGCCGGGGACTCGGATGTATCGAACCGGAGATCAGGCCCGCTGGCGAGCTGATGGGTCTTTGGATTATATCGGACGGGCTGATCATCAAATCAAAATTCGCGGATTCCGAATTGAACTTGGAGAAATTGATGCCGTGCTTGCCAAGCATCCGGACATCGAACAGGCCGCGGTTGTTGTTCGGGAAGATCAGCCGGGAGACAAACGGTTAGTCGCATATGTAGTCGCTGCTTCAGCTATTGACATTGCCGAGCTTCGCCGTTATGTGGGTGCCAGTCTTCCTGATTATATGGTGCCGGCGGCGTTTGTGGAGATGGACGAACTGCCATTAACACCGAATGGCAAGCTCGATCGAAAAGCACTGCCAGCCCCTGATTTTAGCACATCTGTCAGCGATCGGGGACCGCGGACCCCTCAGGAAGAGATATTGTGTGACTTGTTTGCCGAGGTTCTTGGTTTGGCCCGTGTCGGCATTGATGACAATTTCTTTGAGATGGGCGGCCATTCTCTTCTTGCGGCCCGTTTGATGAGCCGTATTCGCGAGGTAATGGGGACCGAAATCGGTATCGCAAAGCTCTTTGACGAACCGACAGTCGCCGGACTTGCTGTACATCTCGATCAGGCGCAGAGTGCACGGCCCGCATTGCAGAGAGCCGAACGGCCTGATAATATCCCACTTTCTTTTGCTCAGAGACGGCTATGGTTCCTCCATTGTCTGGAAGGACCGAGCCCTACTTATAATATTCCGGTTGCTGTCCGTCTGTCGGGTGAGCTGGACCAAGAAGTGCTGAAAGCGGCACTATATGATCTCGTCTGCCGCCATGAAAGCCTTCGGACGATTTTCCCAGAATCACAAGGGACATCCTATCAGCATATTTTGGAGGCTGATCAAGCACGGCCTGATTTACATGTTACTGAAATTGCTGAGAAGGAGCTTTCTGAGCGGCTTGCTGAAGCTGTGCGCTACAGTTTTGATCTTGCAGCTGAACCTGCTTTTCGTGCAGAGCTTTTTGTCATCGGTCCTGACGAGTACGTGCTGCTTCTCCTCGTACATCATATTGTCGGGGACGGCTGGTCCTTAACGCCGCTAACCCGCGATCTTGGGGCGGCTTATGCGGCTCGCTGTCACGGAAGAGATCCCGAATGGGCGCCCCTTGCTGTGCAGTATGCAGACTATGCGCTTTGGCAGCAAGAACTGCTTGGAAGCGGGGATGATCCAAATAGTTTGATTGCCGGACAGCTTGATTTCTGGAAAGAAACCCTGAAAAATTTGCCTGATCAGCTTGAACTGCCAACCGATTATTCACGTCCGGTTGAGCCGAGTCATGATGGGGATACGATTCATTTTCGCATTGAGCCTGAGCTTCACAAGCGATTGCAGGAGCTGGCTCGTACAAATAGGGTGAGCCTGTTTATGGTGCTTCAATCCGGCCTGGCCGCTTTATTGACAAGGCTCGGGGCGGGCACTGATATCCCGATCGGCAGTCCGATCGCGGGGCGGAATGATGATGCGCTGGGCGATCTTGTGGGGCTGTTTATCAATACATTGGTGCTCAGAACTGATACGTCCGGTGACCCCAGCTTCCGTCAGCTTCTTGACAGAGTGCGGGAAGTGAATCTGGCAGCTTATGAAAATCAGGACCTGCCGTTTGAGAGACTTGTAGAGGTGCTCAATCCGGCTCGTTCGCGGGCGACGCATCCTTTATTCCAAATTATGCTTGCGTTCCAAAACACACCAGACGCTGAACTGCATCTTCCTGACATGGAAAGCAGCCTGCGAATCAACAGTGTCGGTTCTGCCAAGTTTGATGTGACGCTGGAAATCAGTGAAAACCGGCTTGCTGACGGGACACCAAACGGATTGGAGGGACTGCTCGAGTACAGCACTGATCTTTTCAAGCGGGAAACTGCTCAGGCTCTTGCTGACCGTCTGATGCGCCTGCTGGAGGCTGCCGAGTCTGATCCGGACCAGCAAATCGGAAATCTGGACATTCTTGCACCGGAGGAGCGCAGCAGCATGGTGACAGATTGGCGAAGTGTTTCTGAAAAGATTCCGCACGCAAGTTTGCCGGAACAGTTTGAGAAACAGGCAGCTTTAAGTCCAGATGCCATTGCCGTTGTTTATGAAGATCAGGCGCTGAGCTATGCAGAGCTGAATGAACGAGCAAATCGGCTTGCCCGAATGCTGATCAGCAAAGGCGTCGGACCGGAGCAATTTGTGGCATTAGCAATGCCCCGATCACTGGAGATGGCTGTCGGGCTATTAGCGGTGCTAAAAGCCGGCGCGGCTTATCTGCCTCTCGATCCGGACTATCCGGCTGACCGAATCGCATTTATGCTGAAAGATGCACAGCCCGCGTTTATTATGACGAACACAAAAGCTGCGGAGCATATTCCATCAGCGGAAAACGTGCCGAAAATCGTGTTGGATGATCCGGTACTGGAAGAGAAACTAAACACATACTCTGCTGAGAATCCGAATAATACGGATCGGATTCAGCCGCTTTCTCCTTTGAATACGGCGTATGTCATTTATACATCCGGTTCAACGGGAGTTCCAAAAGGTGTGATGATTCCTCATCAAAACGTAACGCGTTTATTTGTAGCGACCGACCACTGGTTCCATTTCAGCTCGGACGATATCTGGACCATGTTCCATTCCTATGCGTTTGACTTTTCGGTGTGGGAGATTTGGGGTCCTTTGCTGCACGGCGGACGTCTTGTGATCGTGCCCCATCATGTCAGCAGATCGCCGGAAGCGTTTCTGCGCCTGCTTGTCAAAGAAGGTGTGACCGTTTTGAATCAGACACCGTCTGCTTTCTATCAGTTGATGCAGGCGGAACGGGAGCAGGCGGATTTCGGACAGGCGCTCAGTCTGCGCTATGTCATTTTTGGCGGAGAAGCGCTTGAACTCAGCCGTTTAGAGGATTGGTATAATCGCCACCCTGAAAATAGACCGAAGCTGATCAATATGTATGGGATTACCGAAACGACTGTGCATGTGAGCTATATCGAATTAGACCGAAGCATTGCAGCTTTACGGGCAAACAGTTTGATCGGCTGCGGGATTCCCGATCTTGGCGTATATGTGCTGGACGAGCGCTTGCAGCCGGTTCCGCCGGGTGTTGCCGGAGAGCTGTATGTATCAGGAGCGGGATTAGCACGAGGCTATCTGGGACGGCCTGGTTTAACAGCGGAACGCTTCATAGCTGATCCATTCGGTCCTCCGGGCACTCGGATGTATCGCACTGGGGATGTGGCCCGCCTCCGCGCTGACGGTTCTCTCGACTATGTCGGCCGTGCCGATCACCAAGTGAAAATTCGAGGCTTCCGGATTGAACTGGGAGAAATTGAAGCCGCGCTAGTTCAGCATTCACAGCTTGAAGATGCGGCAGTGATCGTTCGTGAGGATCAGCCGGGAGATAAACGTTTGGCAGCTTATGTTATCGCTTCGAAAGAAACGTTTGATACAGCTGAACTGCGCAAATATGCTGCTGATAGACTGCCGGATTACATGGTGCCTTCCGCCTTTGTGACGATGAAAGAATTGCCGCTGACACCGAACGGAAAGCTTGACCGTAAAGCGCTGCCCGCTCCGGATTTCGCAGCGACGGTGACAGGACGCGGACCGAGAACACCGCAGGAAGAAATCCTCTGTGACCTGTTTATGGAAGTGCTTCACTTGCCGCGTGTCGGTATTGATGACCGTTTCTTCGATTTAGGCGGACATTCCTTGCTTGCTGTTCAGCTGATGAGCCGCATTCGTGAAGCGCTCGGTGTTGAACTCAGCATTGGCAACCTATTTGAAGCACCGACTGTGGCCGGGCTTGCTGAAAGACTTGAGATGGGTACAAGTCAAAGCGCACTCGATGTTCTGCTGCCGCTCCGAACAAGCGGAGACAAGCTTCCTTTATTCTGTGTACATCCGGCAGGCGGACTCAGCTGGTGCTATGCTGGTTTGATGACCAATGTAGGAACAGATTATCCGATCTACGGCTTGCAGGCACGCGGAATCGGGGAGCGGGAAGAGCTTCCGAAATCGCTTGATGACATGGCTGCCGATTATATTGAACAAATCCGAACGGTCCAGCCGAAAGGCCCGTATCATCTGCTGGGTTGGTCTCTTGGCGGGAATGTTGTTCAAGCTATGGCCACCCAGCTGCAAAATCATGGAGAAGAAGTATCTCTACTAGTGATGCTGGACGCCTATCCGAACCACTTCCTTCCCATAAAAGAGGCGCCGGATGATGAGGAAGCGCTTATTGCCCTTCTGGCGTTAGGCGGGTACGATCCAGACAGCTTAGGGGACAAACCGCTTGATTTTGAAACGGCGATTGAGATTCTTCGCCGTGACGGCAGCGCGCTTGCGAGTCTGGATGAATCGGTCATATTAAATCTGAAGAATACGTATGTCAATTCTGTCGGCATTTTAGGCTCATATAAGCCGAAAACCTTCCGTGGAAATGTCTTGTTTTTCAGATCAACAATCATACCTGAATGGTTTGATCCGATTGAACCGGATTCGTGGAAGCCTTATATTAACGGACACATTGAACAAATCGACATCGACTGCCGCCATAAAGATCTTTGTCAGCCGGCACCGCTCGCTCAAATCGGCAAGGTTCTCGCTGGCAAACTGGAAGAGATGAATAAATAAGGGGGGGAAGAAAGAGATGGCAAATCCTTTTGAAAATGCGGATGGCACATATTTGGTGCTGATCAATGAAGAGGGCCAATATTCCCTATGGCCCGGATTTATAGATGTGCCGAGCGGCTGGACAGTCGTTCATGAGCAAAAAGGACGTGAAGCTTGTCTGGACTATATCCAATCGCATTGGAGTGATATGAGGCCAAACAGCTTAAAGCCTGTTGGAAATGTGTAATAGCATACAAAAGAGACTGCTTGCTGCAGTCTCTTTTTCTATCTTACGCAGACGTTTGGGTATGATCACAATCTCTGACCGGGTTTCCGTTTTCATCCGTACACCAAGATTGGGATAAAAACGCTAAAAACACAGCGGCCCACTGATCGGCAAATTGTATCAGAATGCCTCCGTCATGCCAAGAGCCGTTGTCTTTTTTCCAGCGGCTATCCATTGCATTCCCTTGATTCATATGGATATTGTGCATGCCGTTGGTCGGAGTAAAGCCGAATATTTTATCCGCAGCCTGTTCCGGCCCAAATTTTGAACCGAATATATAAACCGGCGCTTTCTCTTCTTGCGCTTTCTTCATATACGTTTCAATAAAATCATTTAAATCATTATCAGGCCCCGTGATTTCATGAGGCAAAGGCTTCATTCCCCGCGGATCAAACAAATTGCCCCGCACATAATCGAGCGCCACTTCACGGTTTGCCTCATTGATCTTTGTATATCCATACGGCATGTTCGGAAGGGTGGTGATCGAGCTTGAATCAAACTGATCGTCAGCCACATACAATACTTCAGATTCCTCAGAGCTGGACATCACATTGATGGCGCACCTGTAATACGTATTCTCTTCACCGAGCACTTTGACTTGGAAATGAGGACTGTCATCATCTGTTTCCCGCTTCATGTCTAAGACAATGCCTTTTAAAACGCCATATTGCTGAACAGCCATATGAATCCTCCTTTATGATCAAGTTCATCGTTTTAGTTCGTGAAATGGTTCCTCTTTTCCTTTTAAAAGATGAAAAAAGCCAGCAGAAAATCTTTCTGCAAGCTTAATGTGAATTAAGCACCCGCTACAGATGACTCATCCTGTAAAGCTTTTTCGGCAGGCACATACTCGTATCCTAAATCCTTTGCCACAGCCTCATAGGTCACGTGTCCGTTTGCTGTGTTTAAACCAGCTCTCAGTGCCGCATTGTCTGCGAGCGCTTTTGCTGCTCCTTTGTTCGCGATTTGCAGCGCGTATGGAACAGTAACGTTCGTCAGCGCGATTGTTGATGTTCGAGGGACAGCGCCCGGCATGTTCGCCACAGCGTAGTGGACAACGCCGTGTTTTTCATATGTCGGCTGATCATGCGTGGTAATATGGTCGACAGTTTCGACGATGCCGCCTTGGTCGATCGCAACATCGACAATCACTGAACCAGGTTTCATTTGTTTTACCATTTCCTCGGTGACAAGAGTCGGAGCTTTAGCCCCCGGAATTAAGACCGCGCAAATGAGAAGATCCGCTTCTGCCACAGCATCTGCAATATTGACCGGATTAGACATTAACGTTTTAATCTGATGGCCGAAAATGTCATCAAGCTGGCGCAGGCGGTCTGCGTTTAAGTCGATGATGGTCACGTCTGCACCAAGGCCGACAGCCATTTTCGCCGCGTTTGTGCCGACAGCGCCTCCTCCGATAATCGTTACTTTTCCGCGGGAAACACCTGGCACTCCAGCAAGTAAAATGCCTTTTCCGCCCTTAGGTTTCTCTAAGAATTGAGCTCCGATTTGCGCTGCCATTCTGCCTGCAACCTCTGACATTGGCGTCAGAAGCGGTAATGTCCGGCCGTCACTAACTGTTTCATATGCGATCGCCGTAACGCCTTTATCTTTCAAGGCTTGCGCAAGCTTAGGCTCGGCGGCTAAATGAAGGTACGTAAACAGCACAAGTCCTTTGCGGAAGTAGACATATTCTTCCGGCAGCGGTTCTTTTACCTTCATGACCATTTCGGCGTCCCACACCTGTTTCGGCTCGGCAATGATTTCCGCTCCTGCTGATTCATAGGCTTCATTTTCAAATCCGCTTCCAAGGCCCGCGCCTGTTTCAACCAGCACCCGGTGGCCGTTTGAAATAAGCTGGGAAACGCCTCCAGGTGTTAGTGCGACACGGTTTTCATTGTTTTTTATCTCTTTAGGAACCCCTATGATCATATCTGTCTCCTCCTGTATACGTGATGTTTTTAGTGTAGAATGATTCTTTAGAAAATTCTTTGTTTGAATAAGAAAATAAAAAAACATGGATTTGTGAAATTTCACAAATCCATGTGCCGAAGCTTAATATCTAAATAGATGGTGAATTTTTGATTTACATTTTTCAAATCGATTTCAGCGATCTGGCTGATACGCTTGAGGCGGTAATTCAATGTATTAACATGTATATTTAACACCTTGGCAGCGGTATTCACGTTGCTGTCAGCTTCAATAAAACGTTCTAGCGTTTCTACCATATTTGACTGGTGATTCCGGTCATACTGTTCCAGTTTGGATAGCGAATAATTAAAATATCCCGTCTGCTTCCGTTTTTCATGTAAGACATCCAAGTATTGATAAATGCCTAGCTCAGAAAAGCTGAAAAGATGTTGGGTCTCTTCTGCGAACCGTTCCTTCGCTTTTAAAACGGACAATGCTTCCTGATACGAGCGCGAGACAAAAGAAATAGAGTTGTATATTCCGCCAAAAGCGATAGAAGCGCCTTCTATTTTATAACGTTCCTTCAGCTGTTTTTGTGTACTCAAAGCGAACTGTTTTAAATCTTGAAAAGGGTGTTCTGTTTTGGGGGCGGTTAAAATAATGAGTTCATTGGAATCTACGGTCGTCAGCAGCACGTGAACCTGCTGGGTCGTTTCCTGCAAATATTGCAGCTGCTGTTCGATTTTTTCCGTCAGTTCGCTGTTTATCCGGATGATCATCACGGAAAACTCAGAAGGGGCAACCATTCCAAGCTTGTGGAACCCATCCGCCATGTCATGCTCCTGGTGAATGTGTCCGGTCAGCATTTTCCAGAAAAACTCTTGGCTTCGTTCTTCATTTTTTGTTTTTCTGATTTGGAGTTTGAGAAGCTTGTTTCTCACTGCTTTTGCCGCCATTTGCAACGTCATCAGATCATCGTCAGACAATGTTTTTTGGATCTCAAGCGCCCATATGAAGCCAAGCACTTGGCTGTTTTTCCAAATCGAAATGGCAACACGGTTGCTTAGCCCCACATCATCTATTTGCTTTACTCTGATCGGCTGGTCCGTTTTTAAGAGGGCTGGAATCGTCCCGTCTTTCCACAACTTATTAATGACCTTCTCAGGTACTCTTCTGCCAATGATAGTAGACGTCCGGGCAGGGTCTGTGCAGTCGCTGTGTGTGCTGTAGGCAAGAAGCTTGTGGTTAACATCCTCTATGGTGATCGGGCACCGCAGCACGTCGCTGATATGATCAGCCACATCTTCAAGTCTGTCAAAACTGTATTTAAACGGATCATTCGGCATGGTCACAAATCTCCCTACTTTTCATGCTTGATTTCTCTTTGACATCTCATTATCTACCTTTTATTATGATTGTTGTTGTTTGTGAAAATCAACAACAAAGAGCGGGAGCCAAACAACAAAGTAAACGGCATACTAGAGAAACGTCTTATATATGATTGGCAGAGTAATCGCCTGCAGTTTTGCGCCTTATATGATGTGAAGGTTTATTCTGGCTATTCTTTTAAGAAGGTCATCGGAGGCGAAAATTAAGGAAAGAAAAAACTCAACCTTTCAGAAATGGTGCTGTAGCATCAAATTTTCTGAAAGGTTTTTTTGGGAGTTGGAGAATCATTTGGGTCTTTTGGATTATTCGAAGAATGAAGAGAAGATTAAGAAAATGAACCTACTTGTTTAACAATATATGTCATTTTTAAGTGATCCGGGATAAACCATTGGACTCATTTTGTAAAATTAAAACATATTTGTTTGACTGTGCCGAAAAACTGTTTTTATAATAATGACGTTCTAAAAATAAGTGAATTAGCCCATATTTAGGCTGATGGCACAGGAGGTAATGAGGAATATGGCAGGATTAATTCGTGTCACACCCGAAGAGCTAAGAGCGATGGCGAAGCAATACGGCGTCGAAAGCCAAGAAGTATTAAATCAGGTTGATCGTTTAAACCGTATGATCTCTGATTTGAAAAGCATGTGGGAAGGTGCTTCAAGCGAAGCGTTCGCAGATCAATACGAGCAGCTCAAACCTTCATTTATCAAAATGTCAGATTTGCTTCAAGATGTGAATCAGCAGCTTGATCAAACAGCAAATACACTTGAGTCTACTGACCAAGACATCGCAAATCAAATCCGCGGATAACAGTATGAAAGGGAAGGAGCGCCTGATTCACCAGAAGACGGCGCTCTTTCTATGTAAGGGTGATCCTAAAATGTATATTGATATTACAATAGATTTGAAACATTATAACGGCAGTGTCTTTGATCTCAGATTGTCAGATTACCACCCGGTGAAAAAAGTAATTGATATTGCTTGGCAGGCTCAAAGCGTAGCTATACCTCCGCGCGAAGGGCACTGGATCAGAGTGGTTAATAAGGATACGGTGTTTTCCGGAGAATGCAAGCTGTCTGATTGCGGCATTACAAACGGAGACCGGCTTGAAATATTATGAAAGGATCTGGTTGAATGTCAGGTAAACAAAAATCATATTTAGAAAACCAATTAGAAGCCGTTGCCGAGAAAACAGATGCCGGCTATACATTTACCTTTCAGCGGGAAACAATAAAGCTTCTGGACGGTCTCGAAGCCAACGTGATCAAAGATGTAAATCCATTTTTTCATAAAGAGATCGATGTGACGGATGATGAAGTAATCATCACAATCCAACCTCCTCCCTCCTATAAAGCATTCCGCTTCATGAAAGCTAAAGATAAAAAAAGCAAATGGCAGTTTGCCTATCAGCTTGTCCAAGCTGTACAGCAGCACAATCTGTCGAGGCTGAATGTGATTGTCGCTCCTGAAAACATTGTATTCGATAAAGGCCTGACGCCTTATTTTCTCCATTATGGAGTGAAAGAAAGCATTCCTCCTTACGAGCATGATGAGGAAAGAGTGTGGCGGGAGCTGAAAGCGGCAGCGGCTTTGGCAATTGACGGCGCTTTTGCATTTGAAGAATACCTGAAATTCAATGAAACGCTGACGTTCTCCGCAGAGGCTAAGGCGATATTGGATGCGGCGTCCTATGATGACCTGCTCGAGCTGATTCAAACCCATATCGATGAGCTCGAAGCCAAAGCGAAAACATACATACATATTCCAAGAAAGAAGTGGAACATCCAGCGATACATCGGCCTGGGACTCATTGTTTTGCTGGTACCGGCTCTTATTTATTCGATGTACGCCTTATTTTTCGCGCAGCCAAAGCACCAGGCGATAGTGGACAGCAACCGCGCGTTCTTAAACAAGCAGTACAGTGAGGTGATCAGCACGCTGTCGAAGTACGATGCGGAAAGCCTGCCTGAATCGGTGCAGTATCAGCTGGCGACGTCTTATGTTGAGGTGGAGAATCTGGGGAGTGCAAAAACTAAAAACATTGAAAATAATTTAGTTACACTGCAATCAGATCCTCAGCATTTCTTGTATTGGATTGATTACGGCCGTGGGGATTACAAAGAAGCTATCAGTATTGGCCGTAAACTGGAATACAATGATTACATTTACTTTGGCCTTGCGAAATATAAACAGCAGCTTTTATCGGAAGATACAAATGATGAAGATATACAAAAAGAACTCGATTCAGTAAATAGTGAGCTTGAAAAAGCAAAGAAGGAACATGATGAAAATCAAGCACAGTCCAATACTGATACGTCTTTAGTCGATACAACCGAACAACAAACACAAACAGACAAAGAAAAACAACAAGCTGAAGAGAAAGCGGCAGAAGAAAAAGCCGCAGCCGAAGAAAAGGCGAAAAAAGAAGAACAAGCGAAGAAAGAAAAAGAAACAGAAAAGAAAGATGAGAAAAAAGATGACAAATAACGTGAGACATGAAGCGCGGGTCATCGGATGCTGCCGTTTGGCCGTTAGGGGGTTCGCCATTTGAGTCTATTATGGGTTTTTTACCAAAATAACGTTCAAAAACTGAAACTGTCTGACCTCCCGTCGTCCCATCCGGCGACCATTGGGCCTGATGTGAAGGATTCCATTACGATCGGCACCATTCCGTTTGAAAGCGGTGTGATTTCTCTTCAAAGAAAGGAATCTGAAGGCCAATACGAAGTTTTCCTGGGAAATGATGGTCTCGGCGTGATTGAGCCGGATGCATCATTTTCTCTTCAAACGGATCAGGAGGATATACGCTTGATCTTGACGGGCAGTGAGTCTGAGAAAACCGTTTATTTTACGGGGAATCGAGATGAAATCATATGTTCTTCTGATAACCCGAATGCAGATATTTATCTGAATCCGCAAGTTATTAATTTTGCAGAACAAAGCACGTTCTCTTTGCTTCGTGTCGGTCAAAGCTGGTCGGTTCAACCTGAAAGCGGGACGGTCTTCTTGAACGGAGAGAAGATCAACGCCAATACACCGCTCCAGCCGGGAGATGAAATCTTCTGGAACTTTACGCAAATGAGAGTGACGGAACAAGACCTTTTAGAAGTTGTTCATTTTGTACCGTTTGAAACAGCATTAACAGAAACGGTCAAACCGAGCACAGAGATGCAGAAAAAATATCCGCAGTACAGAAGAACGCCGCGAATGGTGTACGACCTGCCGGATGACCGCGTGTCCTTCAGTTTTCCCTCTCAAGAGAGCGATCAAACCAACAGAGGTCTGTGGCTTGTCATCCTGCCGCCGCTTGTGATGCTGGTCGTGATGGGCGTTGTCGCCATCATCCAGCCGCGCGGCATATTCATCCTCGTTTCTCTGGCGATGTTTATGATGACCCTCATTACCTCGACGGTGCAATATTTCCGCGATAAAAACCAACGGAAAAAACGCGAGGAAAAACGGGAGCGTGTGTATAAGCTTTACTTAGACAACAAGCGGAAAGAACTTCAGGCGCTTTCTGAAAAGCAAAAGCAGGTTCTTGAGTTTCATTTCCCTTCGTTTGAACAAATGAAATACTTAACAAGTGAAATCAGTGACCGGATCTGGGAAAAATCACTTGAAAGCAAGGATTATCTCCAGCTGCGGATTGGGACGGGAACAGTCCCTTCAAGCTATGAAATCAATATGAGCGGCGGAGACTTGGCCAATCGTGATATCGATGACCTCATGGAGAAATCGCAGCACATGCAGCGTATCTATAAGGACATTCGCAATGCGCCGGTTACGGTCGATTTGGCGGAAGGTCCGATGGGACTTGTCGGTAAAGCACAAATTGTGAAAAATGAGATTCACCAGCTGATCGGACAATTGTCGTTCTTCAACAGCTATCACGATTTGCGTTTCGTATTTATTTTTCATGAAGAAGAGTATAAAAACTGGGAGTGGATGAAGTGGCTGCCGCAATTTCAAATGCCCCATATTTATGCGAAAGGATTTATTTATAATGAGCAAACCCGAGATCAGCTCCTGTCTTCACTTTATGAATTGATCAGAGAGCGCGATCTCGAAGATGACAAAGAAAAATTGCAGTTCAAACCGCATTTTGTATTTGTCATCACGAATCAGCAGCTGATCTCAGAGCACGTCATTCTCGAATATTTAGAAGGGCAGCATGACCATCTGGGTATCTCTACAATTGTTGCCGCGGAAACAAAGGAAAGCTTGTCGGAAAATATTACGACTCTTGTCCGCTACATCAATGAGCATGAAGGGGACATCTTAATACAAAAGAAAAAAGCGGTAAGGATTCCGTTCCGCCTCGATCATCATCAGCGCGGGGACAACGAACGGTTCTCACGCACGCTGCGGACGCTGAATCACCAGGTCGGCATTACGAATTCCATTCCGGAAACGGTATCGTTCCTGGAGCTTTTCCATGCGAAGGAAGTAAAGGAAATCGGCATTCAGCAAAAATGGCTGACGAGTGAATCGGCGAAGTCGCTGTCAGTGCCGATCGGCTATAAGGGGAAAGATGACATTGTGTATCTGAACCTTCACGAAAAAGCCCACGGTCCGCACGGGCTGCTTGCGGGGACAACGGGGTCAGGAAAAAGTGAATTTCTCCAGACCTACATTTTGTCACTTGCGGTGCATTTTCACCCGCATGAAGCGGCTTTTTTATTAATTGACTATAAGGGCGGAGGAATGGCGCAGCCGTTTCGCAACATTCCTCATTTGCTCGGCACCATCACGAATATTGAAGGAAGCAAAAACTTCAGTATGCGTGCGCTCGCTTCGATTAAAAGCGAGCTGAAAAAAAGACAGCGCCTGTTTGATCAGTATCAAGTCAATCACATCAATGACTATACAAAGCTGTACAAGCAGGGGAAAGCAGAAGTGGCAATGCCTCACTTGTTCTTAATTTCTGATGAGTTCGCCGAGCTGAAAAGCGAGGAGCCTGATTTTATCAGGGAGCTTGTCAGTGCCGCGCGTATCGGGCGAAGTCTCGGCGTTCATTTGATTTTGGCGACACAGAAGCCGGGCGGCATCATTGATGACCAGATCTGGAGTAACTCGCGTTTTAAAGTAGCGCTGAAGGTTCAGGATGCCACCGACAGTAAAGAAATTTTGAAAAACAGCGATGCCGCAAACATTACCGTTACAGGACGCGGGTATTTGCAGGTCGGCAACAATGAAGTGTATGAGCTGTTCCAATCCGCTTGGAGCGGCGCGCCTTACTTAGAGGAAGTCTACGGCACAGAGGACGAAATCGCGATCGTCACGGATACGGGTCTGATCCCGCTTTCTGAAGTGGATACCGAAGATATCGCGAAAAAAGACGTTCAAACAGAAATCGAAGCTATAGTTGATGAAATTGAACGCATCCAAGATGAAATGGGAATCGAGAAGCTGTCAAGTCCATGGCTGCCGCCGCTCGCGGAACGTATCCCGCGCACTCTTTTCCCTTCAGACGAAAAAGATCATTTCCACTTTGCGTATGTTGATGAACCTGATCTGCAAAGACAGGCGCCAATTGCTTATAAGATGATGGAAGACGGAAATATCGGCATATTTGGCTCTTCCGGCTACGGAAAATCGATTGCAGCCGCAACGTTCCTGATGAGCTTTGCGGACGTATACACACCTGAAGAGCTTCATGTCTATATCTTTGATTTCGGAAACGGAACGCTTCTGCCATTAGCGAAGCTGCCGCATACCGCGGATTACTTCCTGATGGACCAATCACGAAAAATTGAAAAGTTCATGATTCGAATCAAGGAAGAAATTGACCGCCGTAAACGTCTGTTCAGGGAAAAAGAAATCAGCCACATTAAAATGTACAATGCGCTGAGCGAAGAAGAGCTTCCGTTCATTTTCATCACCATTGATAACTTTGACATCGTCAAGGATGAAATGCATGAGCTTGAAGCGGAGTTTGTCCAGCTTTCCAGAGACGGACAGAGCTTAGGCATTTACTTCATGATGACAGCAACGCGGGTTAATGCTGTCCGCCAGTCATTGTTAAATAACCTGAAAACCAAGGTTGTCCATTATCTCATGGATCAATCTGAGGGATATTCGATTTATGGACGGCCGAAGTTCAATCTTGAACCGATTCCGGGACGCGTCATCATCCAAAAGGAAGAGCTTTATTTCGCACAAATGTTCCTCCCTGTTGAAGCGGACGATGATATCGGCATGTTCAACGGGCTGAAAGCAGACGTTCAGAATCTTCAGGACCGTTTTGCTTCACTGGAGCAGCCGGCACCAATTCCGATGCTGCCTGAGAGCCTGTCGACGAAAGAATTTTCTCTCCGCTTCAAGCTGGAACGCAAGCCGTTATCTGTACCGATCGGGCTTCATGAAGAAACAGTCAGCCCAGTCTATTTTGATTTGGGCAAGCATAAGCACTGCATGATTTTAGGCCAGACCCAGCGCGGGAAAACAAACGTCTTAAAAGTTATGCTTGAACATCTGATTGATGATGAAACCGAAATGATCGGCCTGTTTGACTCGATTGACCGCGGCTTATCCCATTATGCGAAGGAATCGGATGTCTCATACTTGGAAACGAAAGAAGATATTGAACAGTGGATCGAAACAGCAGAAGGCATTTTCAAAACAAGAGAAGCCATGTATGTAGAAGCCGTCCGTCAGGGAGACGCGCAAAATCTGCAATTCTCACAAGTGGTGCTGATGATTGACGGAATTACGAGATTCCAACAGACGATTGATACGAGAATACAAGACCGTCTGGCAAACTTCATGAAATCATACGCGCATCTTGGCTTCAGCTTTATCCCGGGCGGAAATCACAGTGAATTCTCAAAAGGCTATGACTCCTTGACGACAGAGATGAAGCAAATCCGCCACGCCATTCTGCTGATGAAAAAATCTGAACAAAATGTCATTCCTCTCCCGTACCAAAGACAGGAGCCTGAGATTCAGCCGGGCTTCGGATATGTTGTGGAAAACGGGAAGGAGCAAAAAGTTCAAATTCCTTTATGTTCTGCTGAAAGGGAGAGTGCTAGATGACAGAACAACGAAAAAGCTTGATCAAGTTAATATCCGCCGTCATCATCGTTTTGCTGCTGCCGGTTTTGTTTTTCCGTTTTATCGGAGAAGACCCGGCGAAAAAAGTAGCCAATTCAACGCGGCAAATCGCGGTGGTGAACGAAGACACAGGCGTATTGAGTGAAGAGGTGAAGTCTGATGAAGAGGACAGTTCCGCCCAGTTCGGCAAAGAAGTAGCTGCCGTTCTGGGAGAACGCCCTGATTATTCGTGGACGGTCCTAAACCGAAGCGCGGCCGAGACAGGTCTCGCATCAAAGAAATACGATGCGATCGTCTACATTCCCTCAGATTTCTCAAAAAACATTTTGAGTTATGACAAAGATCATCCTCAAAAAGCAACACTCGAATTCAGCATTCAAGATAACCTGAATGCGGTCAACAAAGAAAAAGTGCAGCGCGAGCTTGAAGATGCGCAAAAGACAATGAATAAAAAAATGTCGGCTTTATATTGGAATTTTGTTTCACAAAAAGTGGACAACATCAGAGGAGAATTTGACAATATCGTCAATAAAGAATCTGAATTTCAAAATGTCATGTACAACTTTTACAAACCTAGCTCAAATGATTTAGCAGGTGAAATCAAACAGCAAAAAGACTTAATCGATGAGCTGAAAAAATCAATGAATGAAGCGCAAGGCACAACAAAAGAAAAAGCTTCAACAGCGGAAGAAGCCAAAAACACGCTGAAAGATTTCGTTGATACCGTTGAAAGATACAAAGAATATCAAGAAAATCAGAAAAAGCTGCTTTTGGCAGCCCAGGATTCTACTCACCAGCAAATCCAGACAGGCCTGGATGCCATTTCAGCGCAGCAAAAGGCCAATCAGTTCAGCGAACGCATGAGCGGACTGGCAACAGGAATCAGCCAAGCGAAAACACAGCTTGCACAAACAAGTACAGTGTTGGCAAATGCCCAGCAACTTAGGGAGGGGCAAGTTCCTCAGCAGGAGTTTGGCATGGCGAAGATACAAAGTGATTTAATTAATCAATACCAGATCGCATCAAGACAGACAGCATTAAACCAGGTTTATGAGCTGCTTGTACCAGCGCGTCAGGCACTGACAGTTGCAAAAGGGGACGACCCAGTCGTAGACGATGGCTCTGACAATGATGATCAAGATAAAGAACCGAAGGAAGAGGATCCTGAAGAACTGAAAATCGATCTTGAAAAACAGCGTGAAGAACTGAAAAGCATCGCCGCTGACATTCAGGACATTTCAGATAATCTAAAGGAACCTGAAAAAGAAGAGCCGACGCCAGAGGACCCGGGAACTGAAAATCCAGGAACTGACGAACCGTCCACTGACGTTCCGGAAAATCCTGATGACGGAACCAACACAACTCCCGACGATACACAGGGAGACACCGGAAACGATGATAACAATAGTGATACCGGAACAGACGGTCAAACGGACGGCAATACTCAGGATCAAGACCAGCAGGGAACAGATGGTCAGGAGCAGAACGGCGATGCCTCTAACGGCGAGTCAGACAGCGGACAAACCGAAACGGACACATCTGCCGAACAGACTGCTTCATCTGACTCAGCCCTTCAAATGATCCAGCTGGCAAATGAAGACGGAACCGGAGATTCAGGCGATACCGAAGGCGACGGCGGGACGACGCAGCCTGAGGACGAAGATCAAACAGGAAACGATGAGGTTTCAGATATCGCAAAAGCAAAAGAACAGCTTAGCAAAGCGTCTGAGCGAATTAAGCAAATTGAAGAAGAGCTCAAAGAAAAAGAAACTGCTCATAATGAAGAGCTGAAAAAGAAATTAGAAGAACTAAAAGAGCAAATGGACGGTCTCAATGATGAAATAGATGATCTCAAAGACCAAGTGAAAACGCTCGATGATAAACTCAAAAGACTCGAAGCGAAACGGGAGCGGGAATTCGAAGGGATTTACCGCGCAATTCGAGAGCTGGAAAATAAAGATCAGCTTCAATTCTCCGGAGAAATTAATACAGAGAGCATCTACGATTTAATGAGATATTATAAATATCTATCTGTATATGATTCGGTATTATCCGGAACCATAGACAGCACGGCAAAAACGAATGCCATTGACGGCCAGCAGGGCAATGTCAAATCACTTCTGGCTCTCACACCGGAAGAATCAGCCAGCTGGGAAGACCTCAAAAACAATATGATGCAAACGGATGAAGACATTAACAGCTTCATCGACGGCATGACCAAATTTGCGGACGAGTACAGCGGCTTTATCCGTGACTCTCAAGCAGGTGTTCTCGACGAACTGACGAAAATCTCTGACAGCGCCGCCAAAGCGTCAGAACAGCTGGTAACAGGCACAACGCAAGAAGCAGCGACGTTCAGTAACGACGGGCTGTCTGGCACAATGGCACTGAGTGTCCAAGATACGGTCGGCCAGGAAGTGCTGCAAATGTCAGACATGATGGGGTCATTGTCTGATCGCCAGTCAGGCATTATTGATTACACAACCAACATGCAGCAAAGCGTGAATGATGTTCAGGCGAAAGCTGACACATTAAACAATAACTGGGGGAAAAATGTCGCCTCCACAAAGCTTGTCCGCAGTGACGTATATGGCATACTGGGAAATACATTAGTAGACGGGCAAAACAACGGCTATGTATATGATTACTTGGCGAATCCGCTTAAAATCAGCGGAGAGGTTCCGGAAGAAAAAACGCAGACGGTGCCGCCGGTTGTCATTCTAGTCATTGTATTGATCAGCAGTTTGTTAATCGGCTATTTCAGCTCGTATTACCAAAACGCGCCGCTTCTCGTCAAAGGAGCGTTATTCGGCATTCTGAACATCCTTGTCGGACTCATGATCAGCTTGTTCGGTTTGAATATTTATTCGCTGCCGGACGATCAGACGATCAAGTGGTCTGTATTTACGATTCTATTGCTGGTTGCAAGCTCTGCCTTCATCCGGGCGGCATTCAGATTCGGATCAATTTCTGGATGGGTTGCTTCAGCGGCGATGATTCTATTCTACGTCGCACCGCTTATTGATTTGATTATGCCGAACTTTACATTTGAAGATCCTGTTTCGAAAGTATTTATCGACATCCAGTACGGCACAGGGCACTTGTTTACAATGGGAATAACGGTTCTGCTGGTCATTACGGTGATTGCCGCGGCTCTGCCGCTTGTGATCCGGCTGATGGCGGAAAAAACAGCAGAAAGCGATGAAACATATGAAGCGTAATCGCAGTATGGAAAAGGGGATCATGATTTGTATGCTCTCCTTTTCCCTTTTCATACCCTCTGCCGCCGCTGCCGAAACTGAAGAAAATACAGATGTCGCGCCAAACCAATATGAGAAAAAAGACATCGAAATCGATACGAATTATTTGCATGAAGATTCCTACTATGAAGAGAAAACAGAACTGCCTGAGGAACAGAAGGATATTACCTTTGATAAGCCGGAGGACAAGGACGCCGAGCTGATAAAAGGTTTGTTTACATCAACAGATGCCGAGGAATCCAACACGATTGCGGCCCAGTCGAAACAGCTCGGGATTACGTTTGCTGAAAAACCAATCACAAAGACGTCATCCACGGAAACAAAGGAAGAGCAAGTAACATCTTCACTGCTGCTTCCGATTCTGTATGTCGTGCTGATTCTGCTCGGAATTGCAGGGATTGTGTTCCTCATCCCAAAAGTCACAGCGCAGGAGAACAAAAAGGTGTAGACAGCGTGCTTGTGTTGTGCAAAAGCGGTACCGTACAATAGGAACGGAAGGAGGAGGTTTCCAATGGAACTTTATATCATCACCGGAGCGTCAAAAGGACTGGGAAAAGCCATTGCATTACAGGCTTTAGAGAAGGGCCATGAAGTCCATGCCTTATCCAGAACAAAAGCTGATGTCTCTCATGAAAAACTGACGCAGCATCAAATAGACCTCATCAATCTCGAAGAAGCTGAACAGCAATTTGAAACGTTGCTCTCATCCATTAATCAGGATCGTTATTCAGGTATTACGCTGATCAATAACGCCGGAATGGTAACGCCGATCAAACGCGCCGGCGAAGCGTCTCGTGACGAGCTGCAGCGCCATTATCAGCTGAACCTGACAGCGCCCGTGCTTTTGAGTCAGCTGTTTACAAAACGGTTTGCTTTATACAGCGGCAAAAAGACGGTTGTCAACATTACGTCAGGCGCCGCCAAAAATCCATACAAAGGATGGAGCGCGTATTGCAGCTCAAAAGCCGGGCTCGACATGTTTACGAGGACATTCGGATTTGAACAAGAGGATGAAGAACTGCCGGTGAACATGATTTCCTTCTCACCAGGTGTGATGGACACTGAGATGCAAGCTGTCATCCGTTCTTCATCTAAAAAGGATTTCCACGACATTGAACGATTTCGGAAGTTAAATGAAACAGGAAGCCTTCGCAGTCCGGCCTTTATTGCCGGCACGCTTCTTTCTTTATTAGAAAAAGGGACGGAAAACGGACGCATTTACGATATGAAAGAGTTTTTGTAGAGCAGAGATTTTCTGCTCTTTTTTTTATAAAAAGGCAGCAGTCCGCGCACTTTGTTGAACAGCCGCATATACTGACTGAAACGCTGCTTTTAGGGTATAACAATGATGATAAGAAGATAAAATGATGTGACATAAGAATTGAGTTTCTCTGCAAATTATGTTAGGATTCTAAAAATATCTAAAGGAGGGGTTTCCATGAGAAAGGTTACATTAATGGATGTTTTCACCCATCCAATTGCACAAAAATATATGCAGCGCTCCGGCGTAGCACATGCGATTGCCTGCGCTTACCATGCGTACAGGCTGTCTATAAAAGCTGACATCAACCCTGATTTAGCTGCGAAAGCGGCGCTGCTGCATGACATCGGCCATTATGAATGGTATACAGACGGCAAGTGGGATTATGAGAAATACAAAAGAAATGACATTCATGCCATTAAAGGGGCGGAACGGGCACATAAGCTTCTGATTCGGCTTGGCGAGGAACCGAAAGCGGCAAAAGAGATTGCCCTTGCCATTTTACTTCATACAGATTCCTATTTGCCTGAAGGCGAATTAGATAAAAACACGCTGCAGCAGATTGTCAAAAAAGCGGACGAACTTGATGAAGAGCCGGGCGGCCGACATCATTACCGCCAGATTGATTCTTCAACGGCACGTAAAAAAATAGAAAAGCTGGATCAATTAATCGACCAAACTCAGGCATCGACGATAAAGTCTGTATAAGTCCCGCTTGTTATACACGGAACAGCGCCAGCTTTCTTCGCTGTCTCCGCTTCACCGCCATTTCCTTTACACCCGCTTCCAAACATCTTCTCCTATAGTCTCCGCACCCCTTGGTTTTATCAGGAAAGCCTGTGTCATTATCCATAATAACGGCATAAGCTGAGATAAAACATAAAAAGGGGATTGAAGTATGGTCAACCAAGGTAGTCCGCAACTGGTCTCTTTAGTCGATCCTTATGTCTATCAGACCATTAAAAAGCTCATCGGCTCAAGGTTCATTATACAGACAGTACGAGATACGGTCAGAGGCAGACTGATCGATGTAAAACCTGACCATATCACAATTGAAGGAGCCCGAAATTCCGTTTGTTTGATCAGAATCCAGCACATGATTTCCGTCACGCCAGATTACAGTGAGCGGGTTTAACAGTGCTTGCGCATGAAAAATAGGCGTACACCGTGACGTCCTATTTTTCAGTTAAGCGCTGCAAAAACGCACTGTGGTACATCGTTTCGTCAAGATCAAATCCGGCAAATTCCTGATAGAGGGCATCTGAAAAACAAAAAGTAACGCCGTACACTGTATAGCTGGAACTTATTGAAGTATGTTGACGGACACGAAAATGATAGCCGTCTGCATCTTTTACATATATCCGGGATGTTCCGGCAAACGGGGCACAGAGCAAAGCTGCCTCACCAAAACATTCGAATCCGGCAATTTTGCCGTCTAGGCCGATATCCAGCAGGATACAATCATTGACTTTAAGCTCCTCCGACTGTACATTCCCGCGCATATTCGGAGGAAGAAGGTGGATATAAGCCAGTTCTGACTCTTTATCGTATGTCACGGCCTTCATCACCAACACTCCTTTCATCACATTAAGAGTTCTGATATGAGTTTATTTTTGTTACAATGATGGGTATAAGCCCTTTTATCTGACAAACAAAGAAAAACTAGGAGGAACAAAGCTTGTTGAAATCAAAAGTCCATTTTTGGACATTGCAGATTTTATTTGTTTTGCTGATTATTTATGTAGCAACAAAGGTTTCATTTGTGTTTCAGCCGTTTATTGTTTTTATCTCGACACTGTTTTTCCCGATGCTGATAGCGGGAATTTTGTATTTTATTTTTAATCCGGTCGTCCGCCTGCTTGAAAAAAAAATTCCGCGAACCTTATCCATTCTATTGATCTATTTACTATTTATCGGTTTGCTGGCCTTCGTTTCCGCGGCAGTCGGACCTGTCATTACGTCGCAAGTGACCGGGCTGTTTAACAATCTTCCTGATTATATAAAACAGATTCAGTCGCTGACAAACGATTTGTCCCATTCCCAATGGTTTACCTGGATGATGAACCAGGATTATGTATCAATATCAAAAATTGAACAGTCGTTGACAAGCTTTCTCCAAAACCTGCCGCAAAATATTACGTCCAGTTTATCTGCGGTGTTTGGCGTCGTGACAAATATCACGCTTGTTATTATCACTGTTCCATTTATCCTTTTTTATATGCTGAAAGACGGACACCGCTTTCCGCACCTGGCAGTGAAAATTCTTCCGGCTTCTTATCGGACAGAAGGCTTAAAGATTTTTAAAGATTTATCCGATACGCTTGCGGCTTATTTTCAGGGACAGCTGTTAATCTGTCTTTTTGTCGGAACAGCGTGTTTTATCGGCTACTTAATCGCCGGTGTGCCATACGCCCTGATTCTTGGGATTGTCATGGCGATTACCAACATCATTCCTTATGTCGGGCCTTTTCTCGGTGCTGCGCCGGCTGTCATTGTCGGTTTTATGGACTCGCCGGCCAAAGCGCTGTTCGCGATTATTGTGGTGGTCGTCGTTCAGCAGCTCGACGGGAACCTGCTGTCTCCTCTCGTGATCGGAAAGCGACTCAATACGCATCCGCTTACGATTATTTTACTGTTGATCGGAGCGGGAAGCTTCGGCGGCATTCTCGGCATGATTTTAGCGGTGCCGGTGTACGCGGTAGTGAAGGCATTCTTCCTGAATATTGTCCGCCTAATCAAACTGCGCCAGCGGTCACGCCTTGAAGAAAACGCGAAGCCCGCTGAATAGGCGGGCACCATTTGCGCATCTTTGCATATGATGCTGTAAATCAATGCGGAGGTGGGGAAATGCCTGCGATTGTAGGTCCGATTTATATTATGTCAATATCAGGTGATGCGGCGGCCAGTTTTGGAGATGTGTTTGCGATTTCGCCGAAAAGCGTCGATCACTCAGGCGTGGGCTCGGGGGCGTTTCAGCTCGGTGATTTTGTGAGCATCAATAACCAAACGAGTAAAACGCTCTTCAAAGATGCCGATATCATTGATGAAACAGTTTCGTTTAACGGGTAACAGCCTTTTCAGGGGAGGCTGTTGCTTTTTTATTGTATAATATGGGTAGTCTTTGAATAGAGAGGTCATGTTATGAAAATAAGAAAAGCGAATATCAATACGCAAACCGGAATGATCACAGACGTGTATCTGCATGAAAACAGAAAAGAACTGCGCACGCTTGTAGCGGTTCCACAGCTGGAGTGGAGCACGATCATTTCTTATGAAGAAGATAAAGCAGCTCTGCCTGAACGGCTGGAAGCTTCTTTGCGCCGGCATACAGAGAAAGATACGGCAGGTGAGCTGGCCAAAAAAATCATTCATTGGGTAACAGAAATGTAAGCGGCCCTTGAAAGTTTAGCTCCTGCCTGATCAGGTGATAATGAAGACAAACAAGACGGGAGGACGAGCTTTTGAGTGATGATAAAATGGATCTCTATTTGCAGCAAGGAATGTATGGGCCCTTGGAAACAAAGCCTGACGAGCGCCACTTGTTTTTAGGCTCATTAAGGGAAAGAACGCTTTTGGCACTGACGAAAGGACAGGTGCTCAGAAGCAAACCGTATGAAGAAGCGGAGCGTGCGCTCAAAAGCAGCAAAAACATCACCCTTTTGATTAATGGAGAGCTTCAGTATCAGTCTTACTCTCCTTATATCCAAATGGCGAACCGGAACGGAGTGCACTTCAAGATCGTATCGGATCTTCAGTTTCATACGCCTCTAGGCCTTGTCATTGCGGCTGACACCGCTGTAAACCGTGAATTGATATATATTCAGGACGACATTTTTAACCGGTCAGTGCTGAAATCTTAAGAGACAAACGGATCGTTTGTCTTTTTATTGATGGCAATTCCCTTACAACTGGAGATAAGATATAATGTTCTCATACTGATGGCGGGGAGGCCAGCTATGAAAAAAGCACTTATTTGTATAGATTATACGAATGATTTTGTGGCGAGTGACGGAAAATTGACTTGCGGAGAGCCTGGCAGAATGATAGAAGAGGCGATCGTCAATTTGACTGAAGACTTCATCACAAACGGTGATTACGCCGTATTTGCAGTAGATTCTCATCATGAAGGGGATCAATATCACCCTGAAACCCGTCTTTTTCCTCCGCATAATATTAAAGGCACGGATGGAAAAGATCTGTACGGAAAGCTTTTGCCTCTATATCAGAAACATGAACATGAACCAAACGTATACTACATGGAAAAAACGAGATATTCTGCTTTTGCGGGTACTGATTTAGAGCTTAAACTCAGAGAGCGGCAGATTGGCGAACTGCATCTTGCCGGCGTCTGCACAGATATTTGTGTGTTGCATACAGCGGTTGACGCATACAACAAAGGGTTCCGGATTGTTGTGCATAAACAGGCTGTTGCCAGCTTTAATCAGGAGGGGCATACATGGGCTCTTTCCCATTTTGCAAACAGCATCGGAGCGCAAGTGGCAGAGTAAGGAAGGGGAAAAACAGTGTTAGAGTATGGATTTAAAGATGACAGCCTGTCATTACATACAGACCTTTATCAAATCAATATGGCCGAAACCTACTGGAGGGACGGCATTCATGAAAAGAAAGCGATTTTTGAGCTTTTTTTCAGAAGGCTTCCGTTTGAAAATGGCTATGCGGTATTTGCGGGCTTGGAAAAAGCCATCGAATACTTGGAAAATTTCAAGTTTACGGATAGCGACCTGAATTATTTACAGGAAGAACTCGGGTATCATGAAGATTTTATTGAATATTTGCGCGGTTTAACTTTTACAGGTTCACTTTATTCCATGAAAGAAGGAGAACTCGTTTTTAACAATGAGCCAATTATGAGGGTGGAAGCCCCCCTTGTAGAAGCGCAGCTGATTGAAACGGCTTTGCTCAACATTGTGAACTACCAAACATTAATCGCAACAAAGGCTGCCCGGATTAAAGGCGTCATCGGCGATGAAGTCGCGCTTGAATTTGGAACAAGACGGGCGCATGAAATGGATGCGGCCATGTGGGGAGCGAGAGCAGCCTTAATCGGCGGCTTCAGCGCGACAAGCAATGTAAGAGCCGGAAAGCGCTTTAATATCCCGGTTTCCGGCACTCATGCGCATGCGCTTGTGCAGGCCTACCGCGATGAATATACAGCTTTCAAAAAATACGCGGAAACGCATAAGGATTGCGTCTTCTTAGTAGACACGTATGACACGCTTCGTTCAGGCATGCCGAATGCGATTAAGGTTGCCAAGGAATTCGGAGACCGCATCAACTTTATTGGCATCCGCCTTGACAGCGGCGATTTGGCGTACCTGTCAAAAAAAGCCCGGAAAATGCTCGATGAAGCAGGATTTACAGACGCGAAAGTCATTGCGTCAAGTGACTTGGATGAGCATACCATTATGAATTTAAAGGCTCAGGGAGCGCGCATTGATGTCTGGGGTGTCGGTACGAAGCTGATTACAGCCTATGACCAGCCGGCTCTCGGGGCGGTTTACAAGCTTGTTGCCATTGAAGAAGACGGGAAACTGGTCGATACGATCAAAATTTCTTCCAATCCTGAAAAAGTGACGACACCGGGCAGAAAGAAAGTGTACCGTATTATCAATCAGTCCAATCATCATTCTGAAGGTGACTATATTGCGCTTTATGATGAGCAGGTGAATGATCAGAAGCGGCTCAGAATGTTCCACCCGGTTCATACATTCATCAGCAAATTTGTCACCAATTTTTATGCGAAGGATCTTCATGAGCTGATTTTTGAAAAGGGTATTCTTTGCTACCAAAACCCTGAGATATCAGACATACAGCAGTATGTACAGGATAACCTCAGCCTGCTGTGGGAGGAATATAAGAGAATCAGCAAGCCGGAAGAATATCCGGTTGATTTAAGCGAGGACTGCTGGAGCAATAAAATGCAACGGATTCACGAAGTGAAAAGCAGACTTGATGAAGAACTTGAAGAAGAATAAAGAAAACTGGCCTTTCGTTCGCGAAGAGGCCAGTTTTCTTTATGAATATATTATTTTTCATGTTTAGACAATTTTCGTCAAATTATTTGATATACTTAAGAGTGAACGCCGCGCGTAGTGTAAGGGGGATAAATCAATGAGGGTGTTTGTTGCAAGACAGCCTATTTTTAATAGAAAAGAACAGGTTGTTGCTTATGAACTGCTGTATAGAGAAAGCGAAGAGAATGTCTATAGCGCTAAAGACGGCGATCAGGCAACAGCAGATTTGGTGATTAACAGCTTTTTAAACATCGGAATTGAGAAGCTGACGGAAGGGAAACGCTGTTTTGTTAATTTTACGGAAAGCCTGATGTTTTCGAATCTTCCCACCTCCTTTAATCCGAAGCAGCTTGTCATTGAAATCCTTGAAGATATACCGATCACGCCGGCCCTCATCTCAAGATGCAAAGAACTGAAAAAAATGGGGTATATGCTGGCGCTCGATGATTTTTATGCAATAAACCCGCAAAATGAAGACTTACTGGAAAAGCTCATGAGCTATATTGATATATTGAAAATTGATTTTCTTAAAACAACCCGAATGGAACGCAGAAAAATTTTGCAAACCTACGGCTGCAGAGGCTTGATCTTTTTAGCGGAAAAAGTTGAGACCAGAAAAGAATATAAACAGGCCGCCCAAGACGGCTTTCAATTATTTCAGGGTTATTTTTTCAGCGAGCCGCGCATCATCAGCGGGCATGATTTGTCGACTCATTTCTATTCATACTATGAACTGCTTAACGAATTGAGCAAAGAGCAGCCTAACATAAAGCGTGTGACAGAGTACATAGAGCGGGATTTATCATTGTCCTATCAAATCTTAAAATTTTTAAACTCATCCCACAGCCGTTTGAGCCAGAAAATTGAAAGCATTCAGCAGGCTATTATGCTGCTGGGATTTAATGAAATCAAACGGTGGATATACATTCTTTCCTTTAAGGATTTAAGCAGAAAAGGGCATTCCAGCAAGCACGAAATCATTAAGATTTCTTTGATGAGAGCAAAGCTTTGTGAACTGCTGGCGAGAAAAACAGCCCGGCCGCAGCCTGCTTCTTATATGCTGATCGGAATGTTTTCTCTCATAGACACTCTGCTGCATAGAGAAATAGAAGAGATTATTCAAGAATTGCCTTTAAAAGATGAAGTCGGAAAAGCGTTATTAGGCCATCAAAACGACTACTACCACATGCTTGAGCTTGTGAAATGTATTGAAAGCAACAACTGGGACACTCATACAGAATTAGGCAAAGAACTGGATAAAGAAGAAGCGTATGAGTGTTATCTTGAGGCTCTGGAGTGGTGTCATCATCTGATGGACGCAAAATGATTGCGGTCTTCTGACCACCGCAAAGCAAGAATCATTCGGCTTTGCGTCCCGATAAGGCTGATGTAAATGCCGTCGGGATTAAAGACCGCATCCACTTCATGCCGGACGCCCATTTGTTTGATCAGGCGCTTTACAGATTGTTTATCTGACTGCTCGGCTGCGGTCAGGATGCGGCGTGAGAGCTCCCGCGAGCCCGCAATGCGGCTGAGAACGAGCTGGGCATCCGCGAACATTCCTGCGGCCTGCTTCGCTGAACGGATAAAGGTATCTGTATTGCCGTCAGGAGCAGGCGGGCGGCGTATCTCATAAGGATAGGCGTAAAACCAAGGATAGTGATATTTCATGGGAGCACCTCACTCAAAAGGGATGTTTCTATATGTATAGATTTCTAATCGCCGAATATGACAAAGCGAAAGGCCACAACTTTAGTGTTGCGGTCTTTTCGGTGTTTGTCGGTCAGGATACGGCAAGAATCGCGTATTCAATTTTGAAAATACAGTACGGAGGACTATAGTCTTACTTAGTTAAAATGCGAAATGCGTTCAAATCAAGGGAAGTAAGAATCTTTCTCAATTCCAGCAGAAATATACGCTCCTTCACATAGAAATAAAGTCCCGTTCTCGTTGTGATTCATTAGAGCATAAAGACCTATTGATATTTGCGGTGTCACGCAGGACTTTTTTGCATACTTTTCGGTGAAAAATAACCTGAAAGCAGATACACTATTAGTAACAGATCAAATACCTAGGACTCGTTCACCATACACAATTCATTGATCTTTCAAAAAAAGGAGTGTGGAAACGATGGAAAAGAAACTTGAAGAAGTAAAACAATTGTTATTCCGACTCGAACTTGATATTAAAGAAACGACAGATTCATTACGAAACATTAACAAAAGCATTGATCAGCTCGATAAATACAATTATGCAATGAAAATTTCGTGAAAAAGACTTGGAAACAAGTCTTTTTTTTCGTTCTACATATACAAATAAAGGATAAAGTATTATATGATTGTTAAAAAACGAAAAACCTGCTGTCTTTTAAATGGTCTATTTAGTAAAATAGAATGGGAGGGTGAAGAACATTAGTAAGGAAATGTGTTTAGATGAAAATTCCATTAAAAAAAAGATGCAGGAGATTGTACACGAAAAAATTCGAAATTCGGATTTAAAAGAGTATCTAATCAACTTTATCGATGAAAAAAATCATTTTTCTTTTGGTTCTCTTGCTTTTAAGCATTACGTAGCTTTAAGCGGTAATCAGTATTTGCATATTTTAACGTTAGCTGGAGGAATTGAGCTTTTAATCTTAGCTTTCGATATATTTGATGATTTAGAGGATGAGGACAACATTGAAAAAGAATGGATGGCAATAGATCCTTCTCTATCTCTGAATGCTGCAACTACCCTTTATACCTTAGGGCTAGAAACCATTTGTTCTATTAGCGATAGTGCTAAATTTCATCGGCTCACCTTAAAATATGCTTTAAATGCTATGCAGGGGCAACATGATGATTTAAGGAACTCTCCTGAGACGGAAGAAGAATGCATTAAAATGATGAAACAAAAGTCAGGTTCTCTTACAGCTATGTCTGCAGTTTTAGCTGCTATGCTTGCAAATGGAGAGTTTAATCAAACTATTGAGGATTATGCTTATAAAATAGGAATAATAAAGCAATTGGAAAATGATTATTATGGTTTAGTTAATGATCAACGTAGCGATATTAGAAAGAAAAGAAAGACTTTAATTTATTTATTTTTAAACCGCAAATTTAATGAGGCTTCAGTAAAGATATTAAAACTAATGAATTCCCAAACAAGTTATCATAGTCTTATTTCTGATAGCTCTAAATTTGATGAATTATTATTTGAAGCCGGGCTTAATCAATATGTATCTATGTTGATTAAGCTTTATGAGGAAGATATTAAAGCAAGTATGAATCAATTAAACTTAAATATAAAATTATAAAAAGGGGTATACCGATGAAACAAGACATGATTAATTACTTAATGAAAAATCCTCAAGTTTTAACTAAATTAGAAAATGGAGAGGCAAGTTTAATTGGGATACCAAATAAACTTATACCTTCACTTTTGGATATTTTCAACAGAGAAATGACTCTCTCAAAGAAATGTAAGGGAATTTTCTGGGAGCAGTAATTCAGAGAGAAGTGGTCTATTGAAAAACTTTAAAAGAAATTTTTCTATAGTGCTAATATTATTTAGTTTCTTATATTTTGCTTATATTGTTTATTTCACTCAGAATGGGATTTTAGTTGGTACTTATGTTTCTGAAACAGACAACCATGAGCTGAAAGTTGAAAAGCTGACTAAATCCACATATGGACAATATATGGGCTTGAAAGAAGGAGACTTAATACTCGAAGTAAGTGGGAAGAAACCTACAAGCGAAAATATAAAAAGAAATTATTTAGCTAAAGCTGAGCATTTAAAAGTTAAAAGGGGTAACCATGAAATTCATTTACAGAATACGGAGTATATCTCTTTAAATAATTCTTATAGCTTTTTCATTTATATTATTCCTTGTATATTTTTTGCATTGAGTCTGTTATGTACATTTTATATTTATAGGGTCAATCGAGTAAAAAATACTTACTCGGCTTATATTTTGATTAATTTTTTGCTGTTTATATCCATAGCATATTTAAGTGCTGGAGGCGTAACTAGAGGGTATGAAGTAAATAGATATATTAATCTTTTTACCTTTTTAAATGTACCTGTTTTGTATTTGCATTTTCTGTATCAATATTTCAAAGAATTAAGGATCAAGTTTTCATCACGTTATATCGTGAATACGTTATACATGTTGCCGATTATCAATGTATTATTAGTGTTCACTCAGAAATATCTTCCCTCAGGAATTATGACGAATATTAGTAATATAAATTTAGTAACATTCTTAATCGAGATTACGGTTGTTTATTTTTGTATTATTTATTATGGGATCATTTATAGAAAAAGGGATCATTACTATTTGTTGAAAGTATTATTGATTTCAAATACGGTAGCCTTCTTTCCTTTTACAGTCTTATATATCATGCCGGAAGTTTTATTTGGGCAATATATTTATTCAGCGATAGTGACTGCGCCGTTCTTAATAATTATCCCATTAGCATTGGTTTATCAATTCGTTGTAAATAAAATTTATGATATAGACTTTATCCTAGGCAGAATTAGATATTATAGTTTATTGTCCATCATTCCAACAATAGGCATAGTTTGGTTGTCAATTATATTTGATAGCAAAAGAGCGGATTTTAATATCATCTTAATTACGTTATGTACGTTCATCACTTTTCTGGCAGTCTTTTATATTAAAGAACTGTTAGACTATAAATTTCGGTTAAAACGATTTTCGGAAAAATATAATTATCAAGACAGTATTTTTAAATATACGCAATTAATTAAAGGCGTATCAGCTTTGGATCAGGTATTTAAGAACTTAAAGACAACAATACTAGAAGTTCTACCCGTAAGTAAAGCCTACATCTTTGAAGTTGGTGCAGATAGAGAAATCATATACTTTGACAAACAGAGTGTTGAACCTAACTGGAGGCTATATAAAACAGAATTTGAAAAGGTCACTAAAGAAATAGGAAAGATTATTGAGGTTAATCAAGGCTTTTTGATCAAAGTAGGGGAAAAAGGTACAAGTTCTTATGTATTGCTTTGTTTATCTAGCATCAATACACCAAGGTTGACAAGAGATGAAATTTCTTGGCTGAAAACATTATCATTTTATACAAGTGTATCCATGGAAAATGTAGTGCAAATTGAAGAACTTATGAACCATTTACAAGCTTTAAAAAGGGAAGATGCCAACCCAGTTTGGCTCAAAAAACTCATGTACACCATCGAAGAAAAACAACGCTCTGATCTCGCCCGCGATCTCCACGACTCGGTTCTACAGGATTTGATTTCATTAAAACGTCAGTGTGAGCTGTTTTTGGCTGATTTTAAGAAGGATGATAGTCCGTGCCGGGAAGATGTGCAGGACAAGCTTGTACAGATGAATGAGCAGATGTCTGATGTGATTTCGATGACGAGGGAGACGTGTCATGAGCTGCGGCCGCAGCTTCTGTATGATCTTGGGCTTGTGAAGGCGCTGTCCAAGCTGGTGGCGCAGCAGCAGGAACGGGTTCCGTTTCATATCCGTTTAAATACCGGCAGATTTACGGCTTCGCTTGATTTGGATTCGCAGCTGAATTTGTACCGGATCATTCAAGAGTTTCTGTCTAATGCGGTCAAGCACTCTCAGGCGACGGATGTGCTGATTATGCTCATCAGTATTCAAAACAAGATCGTTCTTCATTATGAGGACGATGGTGTAGGATTTGATCAAGAGAAAAATAATGAGCATTCCATGAGTATGGGGCTTTCCGGCATTAAAGAGAGAGTCAGGGCTTTAGATGGACGCCTTCGGATTGAAACAAGTGAAGGAAAGGGCTTTAAGGCTGATATTGAAATCGAATTGTAATGGTTTTATAACGGAAACGACTTGGCACAAGCCAAGTCTTTTTTATAAAATGGAAAAGAGTGAGTAAAAGGGAGGAAAACATGAAAAAGATACTAGTGATTGATGACCATCCGGCTGTCATGGAAGGCACCAAGACAATTTTGGAAACGGATTCGAATCTGTCTGTTGATTGTCTCAGTCCTGAACCGAGCGAACAGTTTATCAAACAGCATGATTTCTCGTCATATGATCTCATTTTAATGGATCTGAATTTAGGCGGCGAGATCAATGGGATGGAGCTTTCTAAACAGATTTTACAAGAGAATCCTCATTGTAAAATTATCGTGTATACCGGTTACGAGGTTGAGGATTATTTTGAGGAAGCGATTCGTGCGGGTCTGCACGGTGCCATCAGCAAAACGGAATCTAAAGAAAAGATCACCCAATACATATACCACGTACTCAACGGAGAAATTTTAGTCGATTTTGCTTACTTTAAACAGCTGATGACTCAGCAAAAAACAAAGCCGGCTCCTTCCTCTCAAAAAGAACAAGATGTGCTCACACCTAGAGAATGCCTGATTCTTCAAGAAGTTGAAAAGGGGTTTACAAACCAAGAAATCGCAGATGCGCTTCATTTGAGCAAGCGGTCCATTGAATACAGTTTGACATCGATTTTCAATAAGCTGAATGTCGGTTCCCGAACGGAAGCGGTTTTGATTGCGAAATCAGACGGTGTACTTTAAATAAGGGAGTTGTATAGGATGGACACGAAACACACATTGCTTGAAGCGCTTGGAATTAAGATTGTTGAAAACACAGCGGAACGATGCGTTGCGGTCATGCCGGTGGATCATCGGACGGTGCAGCCGTTCGGCTATTTGCATGGAGGCGCTTCAGTGGCGCTGGCAGAGACCGCGGCGAGCGCAGGTGCGCAAAATCTGATTGATCACACAACACAAGCTTGTGTCGGTTTGGAGATTAACGCCAATCATTTGAAACCCGTCAAGGAAGGAACGGTAAAGGCGGTAGCCGAGCCGGTTCATACAGGCAGAACGACGATTGTCTATCAAATTCACATTTATGACGAGCAAGAAAGGCTGATCTGTATATCCAGATGCACGCTGGCTGTCATCAAGAAATAAAAAAACAGCCGGAACTCTGCCTGTCCGGCTGCTTATTTTTATAAGTAAGAATCCTCTTTTCGTTTAATCACAAAGTTTCTGATTCCGTTGTAGTCATCCTGTACACTTCTCTTATCAAGCTTGACGCCGGAGTTGTACGCGGCACGGCAGATCAAGTGTCCCCCGACAGGCGACGTAATAAAGATAAACAGAATCCCGAGCAGGATTTTAGCGGAAATGTTCCCCGTCACAAACCACAAATAGAAGAAGACACCGAGCAGAATCATATTGACGCCCAACGTTGAGCCTTTAGATGCAGCATGAGAGCGTGTAAACACATCGGGAAGGCGAAGTATCCCAAATGAAGCAACAAGGCATACAAGAGCGCCAAGCAAAATGAATACAGCCACAACGACCTTAGCGATTTCGATCATTTTCGATAATCTCTCCTTTCTCCAGGAATTTGGAAAATGCAATGGTTCCGATAAATGCTAAAATGCCCAGCAGCAAAATAATATCCAGAAATGCATTTGTTTTCAGCAAAATGGAGACAAGCGCCGTGATCGCAATCAGATTGATGCCGATTGCATCTAGAGCCACTACCCGGTCAGGCACAGTCGGCCCTTTAATGACACGAATGACATACAAAAAGGTAGACACTGCCATAATGCCGAGCGCGAGTTGCAGGATCAGCGTAAACATCAGCGGCTCACCTCCTGTATGGCTTTTTCAAATGACTCACGAATATCAAAAATGGCTTTTTCCGCATCCTCAATATCCATCGCATGAATATAAAGTATTGTCTGGTCATCGGAAATATCCATCACCAAGGTTCCGGGCGTTAATGTAATGAGCAGGGAAAGCAGGGTAATTTCCCAATCCTTCGTCAGTTCAGTCTTAAAAGCGAAAATGCCCGGTTTGATATTCATTTTTGGCGATAAAATGGATTTCAATACACTGACGTTGGCAAGGTACAGTTCCTTTAAAAAAATCAAAAAGAGTTTGATGATAGAAATCATTTTCCATAGATAAAACTGGCGAGTAAAAAAGCGCCGGAAGAAAAACAGAGAGAGCATTCCCAGAATATAGCCTGTGATAAATCCTGCGGCGCTTGGACTATTGCTCAAGAACATCCAGCAAAAAGCGAGAAACACATTTAATAAAATTTGAAATGCCATGCGATCTACTCCTTCAAAACAGCTTCAATATATTTTTCCGGATTCAGCAACGTCTCGGCCGCTTGATCAACGTAAGGTGACACCCACTCTGTACCCAACCCGAAGAGAAGAGACAGTAAGAGAAAAATAGCTGCCGGATAAAGAAGTCCTTTAGCTGTTTTATGATTTGGTTTCGGTGTTTCTTTTTCTTCGCCCCAAAACGCATGCATAAAGATCCTCAGTACAGAGTACAGTACGAGCAGACTCGAAAGCAGAATCAGCATGGAAATCGTAAATTCACCTTCTGCGAAACCGCCCTCCGCAATTTTTAATTTACCGACAAATCCGCTGAGAGGCGGGATGCCCGCGAGAGAAATCGCTGAAATGAAAAACATCCATCCAAGAAGTGGATAACGTTTGATCAGCCCGCCCATTTTGTGCAGGCTCGCTGTTCCAGTCAACGCAATCAGCGTGCCCGCCAGCATAAATAAAGCGCCTTTAATCAGCATATCGTGAATCAGATAATAAATCGCGCCTTGAATGGATGCGGGGGTATGGACTGCCACACCGAACAAAATCACGCCGACAGCTGTAATAATGTTGTAGATCACAATTTTCATGACATCCGCATAAGCGAGTGAACCGATAACACCGAAAATCACAGTCAGCGCCGCCAGCCAAATCATCAGCTGATGGGTAAAGGCTGCGTCGTGAATAAAAATTAATGTGAAAACCCTAGTAATCGCATATAAACCGACTTTTGTCAGCAAAGCGCCGAACAACGCGGAGATTGCCGCCGGAGGCGCGTAATAAGAGCCTGGAAGCCAAAAGTAGAGGGGGAAGATTCCGCCCTTCATGCCGAATACTAAAAGCAGCAGGACACCAATTACAGTGATCAGCCCGGTTTGTCCTGACTCGCTGATTTTCACACTTAGATCAGCCATGTTTAACGTTCCGGTTACAGCGTATAAATAGCCGACGCCAATGACAAACAGGGCAGACGATACGATATTAAACACAATATATTTAAGGGACTCCCGCAGCTGAATTTTTGTGCCGCCTAATACGATCAGCATATAGGAAGCGATAAGCAGAAGCTCAAAAAATACGTACATGTTAAATAAATCGCCTGTTAAAAACGCTCCGCTGACACCGGCAAGCAAAAACTGAACACCGGAGTAGTAAAAGGAACGCTCCCGTTTTTCACCGACAGAACGGAAGGAATAAAGGACAACCAATAAACCGACGACCGCTGTTGTGAGAACGAGCAGGCTGGCGAACTGGTCTGCGGCCAGCACAATGCCGTACGGCGCTTTCCAGCCGCCCAAACTGAGTGTCTGGATGCCATTTGTAAAGACAGTCTGTACGAGTATGCAACTGATCACAATCCCGATTGCCGATGCCGCAGTGCTGAAGATCCGCATGAGCATAAGATTCTTCGTCATGAAAATCAGCAGAATGGCCGACAGGAGCGGGATCAGGATTGGCAAAATAACAAAATTATTCATGTTGATCATTTCCCCTCATTTGATCCATATCGTCCGTTTTCAATTCCTGATAAGCGCGGAAGGCCATGACGAGAAGGAATGATGTAACGCCAAATGAAATGACAATGGCTGTCAAAATCAGGGCTTGCGGAAGCGGATCGACAAATGATTTGACATGCTTGCTTAAAATCGGAGCGGCGCCTTCCTTTAATCCTCCCATAGTCAAAAGCATTAAATGAACGCCATGGCTCAAAAGTGCTGTTCCGATAATAACGCGAAGCAGGCTTTTCGAAAGCAGTAAATACGTGGCAGCCATAAAGATAATACCGGCTAAAACAGACATCAAGATTTCCATTATTCTTCCTCTCCAATCGTTTGAATAATGGTCATCGTAATGCCTACGACAACAAGATAAACCCCTAAATCAAATATCGTCGCCGTGGCGAGCTCCGTTTCTCCAAATATCAGCAGATGAAAGTGCCCGAATGTATGGCTTAAAAATGGAGCCCCGAATACAAAGGAACCAACGCCGGTTAATACAGCGAGCAGAAGCCCGGCTCCTGCCACGTAAATGAAATTAACCGGCAAAATCGCACGGACGGTTTTTAAATCATATGCCAGGAGCAACAGAACGATGGAAGCGGACGTGATCAGCCCGCCGACAAAGCCTCCTCCAGGCGCGTTATGCCCTGATAAAAATAAATAGAAAGAGAAAAGCAAAATGATAAAGGATACAAGTTTTGTCACGGTTTGAAGAATTAAGTCATTTGTTTTTTGTTCATTCACCGCTTCTCCCCTCCTCTTTTACTTTTGTTTTAATCATGCTGTAGATGCCGAGAGCGGCAACGGCCAGCACCGTTATTTCAAACATTGTATCAAAGCCCCTGAAATCAACGAGGATGACGTTGACAACATTATCCCCTCCGCCGAGATCATGGCTGTGTTTTAAGAAGAAGGATGAAATGCTGTCTTTTGTCCGCTGGCTTGAAGATGCGATGCCAAGCAGGGTAACGATAATGCCGACTCCTAAAGCAATGATAAAGTTCGTCAATCGGAACGTTCTTGTTTTCCTTTTCAGCCTCAATTGCGGCAGATGGTAGAAACAAAGCAGGAACAGTGCCACAGAAATGGTTTCAATGACAAGCTGAGTCAATGCTAAGTCCGGCGCTCTGAAAATCACAAAAAACAATGCGAGCGTATACCCGACCACACCAAGAGAGATAATAGCTGTCAATCTTGAACGGGCAAAAACAGTCGCCGCTGTGGCGCTGATCATGACAAGCGTCAGAATCATTTCGTATCCGCCGATTTCAGCCATGCCTTCTGTTGTAAACGAAAATCCGCCTTTGATCATCATAGCTCCGCCCATCAGAATGATGAAACCAGCGAAGATATACAGCAAATAATCCCTTAAAAACCCGGTCATATATTGTCTAGTGACTCGGTAAGAGCCTTTTTCCATGACGGCCAGAAGCTTATCGTATAACCGGTTGAGTGTCAGTTTCGAAGGAAACAGCTTATAGAATCCTTTCCACTTATTCAATGTCACATATCC
Source organism: Bacillus sp. 11C (assembly GCF_055486375.1). Lineage (NCBI taxonomy): Bacteria > Bacillati > Bacillota > Bacilli > Caryophanales > Bacillaceae > Bacillus > Bacillus sp. 11C. Next base: position 63,632 of record NZ_JBUPVZ010000005.1, on the reverse strand, counting down.
AAGGATGCCGAGAATAATGATGCCGGCTGTCATTTTCAATTCTGTTGTCGGCCCATGCCATTGTGTAATGTGCACATGGAATTTCTCGTGGCTGTCCAGAAGCGTCGGATAGATTGAGTTCATCGCCGGTTCAATCAAGCTGTACGACAATATATTCGGGAAAAAGAAGAGACTGACAACCAAAGCGGCAAGAATGACAGGTGCTACGAGCATGCCCGCAGGCGCTTCGTGAGCCTGTTTTTTAAGCTGCTCAGGCTGGTATTTTCCCCTGAACGTTTTAAACAGCAATTTCATGCTGTAGATAAATGTAAAGACGCTTCCGACCCAGGCGAGAACAGGGAATAGAATGCCCCATGTTTGCACGTTGAACAGATCGAAATGTGTCACGCGAAGCATGCTTGTGAAAAACATTTCTTTACTCAAAAATCCGTTAAACGGCGGAAGGCCGGCCATTGAAAATGTCCCGATTAAGGAAATGGTAAATGTAATCGGCATAATCGCCATCAAGCCGCCGAGCTTCCGGATATCCCGTGTGCCTGTTTCGTGATCGATAATGCCGACTGCCATAAACAAGCTTCCTTTAAAGGTAGCATGGTTGATTAAATGGAAAATGGCAGCCATGGCGGCAACTGTATAATATTCTGTATGGCCGTAATGAAGAGCCGCGGCACTGGCACCAAGCATGGAGATGATCATGCCGAGCTGGCTGACGGTTGAAAACGCCAAAATCGATTTTAAATCGGTTTGTTTCACGGCTTGGAAAGAACTCCAGACCATCGTAATGAGCCCGACGAGGGAAACGATCCAAAACCATTGAGCTGAAAAGGCGAAAATAGGACTGAACCTCGCAATGATATAAATGCCGGCTTTCACCATCGTAGCTGAATGAAGATAAGCGCTGACAGGCGTCGGAGCTTCCATTGCGTCAGGCAGCCAGATATAAAAAGGGAATTGCGCGGATTTCGTAAATGCCCCTAATAAAATGAGAATCATCGCCGGAATAAACAAGTCGTGGCCGGCAATTAATTGAACTTGATGGATCATCTCTCTAATACTGAAGGAATCCGTTATCAGATAGAGGAGAATAAATCCGCCGAGCATGCACAGCCCGCCGCTGACCGTAATCAAAAGTGATTTGGCTGCGCCGTAGCGCGACTTTTCACGCTTATACCAATAGCCGATCAGCAAAAAGGATGAAAGGCTGGTAAGCTCCCAAAACATATAGAGAACCATGACATTGTCTACAAGAACGACACCAAGCATAGCGCCCATGAACATCAATAAATAGACATAAAAGGGCCCAAGCTGTTCTTTTTCTTTTGATAAATAAAAAATGCTGTAAAGAGTGACCAAAGAGCCGATGCCTGTGATCAGCAAGGCGAATAACAATCCGAGTCCGTCTATATAAACGGTGAAATTAATGCCAAGTGAAGGAATCCACTCCAATACCGACCGCAATGTTTCTCCCGATTGTGTCATCCTGATCATTGGGAGAAAGTATATAAACAGCAAGACGGGCAGGATCAACACAAACCAGCCCGTGTGCACTCTTTTTGCGTATTTTGCCAAGATGGGAATGAAAAGAGCAAATAAAAAAGGCGATAAAATAGCAAAATGTAAGAGCTGCAAAGATAAGACCTCCTTTTTCTTGTTCTCAATTTAAAAAATGCGCTATGTATCAATATACGGTCAAACGACCTAGTCCAAATTATATCGCACTTTTCTGCAAGCCGCCATGCTTCGAACTGCAAAATAGGATTTTATGAGTTCTTCTGACCTTAAAATAAGTCTAACAAAAATAAACCGATTTGTATATTTAAAATCATTCCTGCTCAAGCTGAATGTAAGGAGCTGGTCATGTGAAGAGAAAGGTTTTGATATGTTCGGGTTTATTCTGCACAGTATTTGCGGGTGCATTCATTTTAAATCAATATGACGGGCGCAGCGGTACGGCGGCTAGTGATGAGTGGGAGCTGTATTTACTGGAGCACCACCTGTCAGCCAGAATGAGTGAGATGGAATCAAAGGATATGCCGTTTGCTCCCCGAGAGTATATTCGGATTGTGAACAGATAAAAAAAAGAGTTCCGCATAGAACGGAACTCTCAGATTGTTGACAAAGTCCCAAAACGGTTTTCGTTTTAGGACTTTGTCATCTTTTCAGCGTGATTGAAAACCCTTGAAGTCCAGAAAGGACGAGCATCGGAGCACAGCGAATGTTGGAATTCGTGAGCACCGACGCGCAGGCCTGACAACGAATGCGAGGGTTTGTCGACACGCTGACAGTTCCGCATAGAACGGGACTCTTTCTCTGTTTATGAAGTGAAAAAACGAAGCAGAACTGTCGCGCAAATGACTGTGCCTGCACCGCCGAGACGGGTGGAAATTTGGGCGAACGGCATAAGGCCCATTCTTCCTGACGCTGATAAAATCGCAACATCACCCGTTCCGCCGAGACCGCTGTGGCAGCAGGTAACGATTGCGGATTCAACCGGGTACATGTTCATCAGCTTGCCCACAAAATATCCAGAAGCAATCATTGCGACAACAACTGAAATACATATGATGACAAACGGAATAGAAATCACAGCCGCCACGTCATCTAACGGAATAAAGAGGATCCCGAGACCGACCATCAGCGGCCATGTAAAGCTGGACGAAACAAATTTATAAAGCTGGTAGGCGCCATCCTCCATTTTTTTCGGAAGAATATTCGCATACTTGACAGCCGCCGCTGAAATAATCATTAAGATCGCGCCCGGGATGAAAATAAATTTCTCTAATAACCCGCCGAAAATAAAGAATGTACACGCGAGCAGAACGCCGGCTCCCATCAGTTTAAAATCAATTTTTGCCTCGGCTTCTTTTTGATTGAAAATCTCATTTGCTTTTTTAGATTTGACAAGCCGTCCGTTTCCATTTAGATCTGGACGTTTTTCGCCGAGCTTTTTCATTAAAGCTGCGCAGATGATCGCAAAAACGTTTCCGATAATAGCGGCGGGAACCAGCTGAGACACATACACATCAGCGGATGAACCGAGTATTTGTGAATAGGCGATCGAGAGCGGCAAAATGCCTTCACCTATTCCCCCGGCAATAATCGGAACAACGACAAAGAAAAAGGAATCATAGGCGCTGTAGCCAAAGATAAATCCGACAAGAATACCGGCTGTAACCGCCGCGATCGTTCCCGCAACCAGTGGAACGAACATTCTGATAAAACCTTGTATTAAAACAGTTCTGTTCATTCCAAGAATGCTTCCTACAACAAGACAAGCGATATAGAAATAAAGGAAGTTAGACGTTTTCATCAAATTGGTTACAGCGTCTAAAGATGTTGGATTCAGCACATTGTAAAAGACTAAAAATGAAGGGACAAACAAAGATAAAATGGCAGGGCCGCCAATATCCTTCAATATCGGAATGCGCTGGCCGATGTCTCCAAGAAACACACCCAGAATCATGATGATGGCAAACCCGCCAAGCATATTTGCGGGCAGCTCATTGTAATACGCTGAAAGAATAATAATAACAGCTAATACTGTGTATAATGGCAAAGGAATCACACCGATTTCCCAAGTCCATATTTTTTGAAACAGGTTTTTCTCCTGTAGGTCTTTTTGCTCAGGTGAATTTACCCCTGATTTTGGAATTGCTCCCATGTCATACACCCCCATGTATTGTTTGTTACAGTCTACAAGAAAGCGTTAACACTTCATATTTTTTTAAGTTAAAAAACTGATAAACAATTAAATTAATGAGGACGTTTGGATCAGAAAAAATCCCTGAGAAGCCTCTTCCCAGGGAGCATGTTTTATCGTTTTCCTTTTATGCGAGGCACGCCCGGCATTAGCCAAGCGAGAATTGTTAAGAGATCAGAGTCATAGATATGTCTTTAGAGTGAGCCGTTGCTTTTATAACTGTTTAGTTAACGGCGCTCCAGAGTGAACAGTGCGTTTTCTTATAGATATTGCTTAATTCCGTTAAAGTTTCCTGTGTTGACGTTGTACTGAAACACAGGTCTTCCGATTGTTCCGTACGCCATTTCTACATTCAGAACCTGTATATCTTCAAGAAATTTCAAGTATTTTCGTATGGATACTTGAGAGATTTCTGTATGCTTTGCTAAGTCTTCTGTCGTAAAAGATTCATTTTCAAATGATTGGATACTGGACCAAATCAGATTCAGCGTGCTTTTTGTCAGGCCTTTAGGAAGCTGTACTTTTTCTGTTGCTTCTTTCTTTTGAAAAAGCTCGGCGTCCAGTTCTTTTTGGCTCATGTTGCGATGGGTTGAATAAACCTTTTGTTTCCGCCTGTAATCAGACAGGGCTGTTTGGAAACGTTCAAATTCAAACGGTTTGATTAAATAATCGACAGCGCCGTAACGAAGTGTTTTCTTGATCACGTCAAGCTCGCTGGCCGCCGAGATCACAATCACGTCAACTGCTTCATTTTGTGCTCTCAGTTCCGTTAGCAGTTCCAGCCCGTTTTTACCCGGCATATAAATATCGAGCAAAATGAGGTCGATGTGATGCTCTCCTAAAATATGCAGAGCGCTTTGAAAGGAAGAGGCGATGCCTTTCAGCTGAAAGCCTTCTATTTGGCTTAAGTATCGTTTATTTAATTCACCCACCATGGGGTCATCTTCAACTATTAGTACATTAATCATGATTTTCCTCCTTCGGTTCGTACGGGACGCGAAGACTGAATGTCGTTCCTTCATTCTTTTCGCTTGTGAGAATCATTTGGCCCTTTAAATTTTCGATGCTTTGCTGTGTGAAAGAAAGGCCGAATCCCCGGTTCTTGCCCTTTGTTGAATAGCCTTGTTCAAACACTTTGGCTTGATCTTCTTCAGACATGCCTGCTCCTGTATCGGTAATTTCAATGTCCAGTATGCTGTTATGAAAACGCATGGACATGGTGATTTGTTTTTTCGGCATATTGGCAACGGCGTCCAGCCCGTTGTTGATGAGATTTCCGATGATTGTAATGAGTTCATGAATGACTGAAGGGTCTGCCGCGTTCGGGATGACTCCGCTGCATTCAATATCAAGATTTGCGCCCTGCTCCCGTATGAAGCTCTGTTTTCCGAGCAGAAAACCGGCCAGCACGGAGCTTTTGATATCATTTATAATTTCGCTTGTTTCTGACTTTTGCTGAATGGCAATATCTTTAATATAATCTTCAAGATCGTCGTACTCTTTCAGCTGGACGAGACCTAATATGACATGCAGTTTGTTCATAAATTCATGAGACTGCGCTCTTAGTGCGTTTGCATACATTTTAACACCGGAAAGCTGTTCAGCTAAGTGTTTTACCTCGGTTTTGTCCCGGAATGTCGCAATCGCTCCGACGGTTTGTCCTTTCAGCTGGATGGGAACTTCATTAAACACAAGCTCCAGTCCGTTAATGCGGATGTCTCTGTCTTGAAGAGGTTTTTTTGTCTCAATGACCTTTTTCAGGCGGCTTTTCGGCAGAATGTCATTGACATCCTGATCGAAAGGATTTGTGTTGATGCCCATTTTCACGAATAGGCGCTTTGCTTCCGCATTGGCAAGTTTAATTTTGCCGTGTTCATCGACAGCGAGTATTCCTTCCTTCGTCGATTCCAGCATCGCACTCCGTTCTTCGAGAAGAGTCGCAATTTCATAAGGTTCAAGACCGTACATGATATTTTTCACCGTACGGGCAACGATAACAGCTCCGATCACACCGACGAAAATGCTGACGCAGATAATAAAGTAGAGCGGACGTAAGCTGTGGCTGATCACTTCATCAATTTCATTTACGGTGATGCCGACCGCGACTGCACCGACTTGTTTTCCATTCCCCGAGTAGACAGGGACGAATGCCCTCTGTGATTTCCCGAGCGTGCCAGAGGCCGTGCTGATATGAACATGTCCTTTTAATGCTTCGGATTCATCCCCGCCCATGAATTTTTTTCCGATTTTGCTCGTGTCAGGATGGGTTTTGCGAATGCCGTTCATATCCATGACGACAACAAATTCCGTGCCGGTGATGTTCTGAACCCGTTTTGTGTAGCTTTGCAGTTCCTTCTGGTTTTCTCCGCTCTCCAAAGATACGGCTGTAATCGGCGCTTCGGCCACCATTTCAGCAGTCTGCAGCGCTGTGGTTTTTTCTTCATCTCTAATCCGTTGGGTGGTTTGGGCACCAACTGTGAAAAATGTAATGAGCAGTGCGATTAACACAACGATACAAACAAATATGGTGAGTCTGGTTTGCAATTTTAATGTTTTTTTCATATAAAACTTCCTTACGTTTTATGATTCCTGCGTACTACTTTACCCTCAAAATGCTGCTTTGTGAAGATTTGGGATCTTAATTCGTAAAAAGGAGAAAAAATGGAATAATTTATCTTGTCAATGCGTTTTAAGTCCTCCATAATAAATGAGGTAGATTATAGAAAGGGACTTTTTTATATGAAAAATACTTATTTGACAGGATACTTTCCGCTGATTGCGATCCTGCTTTTTAGTTCGTCTTTATCGATTTCCACTTCACTTTACACGTTGAAGCTGCTGTCTTCTTTCGGAATGTATGATGGAATGCTCGACTATTTTTCAGAGAAAGGGATCAGGCTTGCGTTATTTGCTGCCTTTGCACTTTTATATTTTATGGTTCTGTCCGCTCTGAAATTAATTGCGAATACCGTGACCGAACTGTCATTGCTGTTTTTTGCTAATGATCCGGAAGGGAACAACCTGAAAACAATCAGAATGGGTTCCATGGTTTATTTAGGCGGCGGGATTTTATCCTTTGTGCTCTTGCAAAATGTCATCTGGATTGTCATCTGGTTTGTGGTCGTTACGCTTGTTTACTTTGTTTTTATCGTATACCGGATTTATCCAACGCTTTCTCTCATGTCATTAGTCGGATTCATTCTATTGGAACTGCTGTTTTGGTTTACCTTTGTTATCGGTATTCTGTTCATATTTATCAAGCTTTATAATAGCATAATGGCTAGCTTACCTGTGTAAGCTAGCCATTTTTTCGTTTATGGTAAAAATCTTTTTTTAATAGAAGGGGAGGGGAGCATACATTCATTTTTTTTGCCAAACCACTTATAGCGGTTTTTGGCAATGAAAGAATAGATCATATCTCTGACAGGCTTCGGCACTGCGAAAAACAGGACGAAGAGCCGCCATGGGCCCCGCAGATGTCTGAGAACCTTGATGGCTGCAGTTGATTTTGTGTACACTTGGCCGTCTTCAATAAAGACAAAGCTGTCAAACTGATCAGTCGGGAGCCCGCTTTTTTTCAGCAGGCTCTGTCCTGTTTCCGACTGCAGCGATGTAAAAGAAATCAATCCGTCTGGATCACGTTTAATGATAAATTGCACGGCGCCATTGCATAAATTGCACACGCCGTCAAACAGCAAAACGCGATTTGGAATTTGTTCTAATGTCACGCCAGATCCCCTCCGATCCTTTAATAAGCCGCTTGCAGCGTTCCTTTCCAGATGGAAAGCTGAGGACTGATGCTGTGAAGATATTCAACGCTGCTCGGTGTATCCTTTCCGACCCAGACACCCATTGTGTACGTATCTGTCAGGCCGACGAACCACATATCGTGATAATCATTTGATGTTCCCGTTTTACCGCCAATGTAAGGCGCTTTAAAATATGCTTTTTTCCCTGTCCCGCTTTTCACAACAGAATTCATCAGTTTCTTCAGCTGCATATTCGTGCGAACGCTGAATATTTGAGTCGGTTTCTCATTCCATTTATAAAGCGTTTTTCCTTTTAAGTCTGTCACCTTTGTAATCGCATGGCTCGGCGTATAGCTTCCGCTGTTGCCGAATGTCGTATACGCCCTTGTCATCTCAAGAGGCGTCATGCCGTTTGTAAACCCGCCAAGCGCCGCCGGAAGAAGGTAGTCGCTGTCGACAAGTTTGGCGAAATGATACGGCTCGACATAACTGAATGCTTTTTGGATGCCCACACGATCCAGCATTCTGATGGCCGGTGTATTATATGAATTTTTAAACGCAGTATCGATTGTTACTGTGCCGTACGTGCGGTTATTGTAGTTTTGCGGACAATAATCTCTGCTGCAAAACTTGCTGGCATCGATGGTGCTGCTTGCTGTCGCGCCGGTCTGTTCAATATAAGGCCCGTAATCAAGCAGCGGCTTAATGGATGAACCCGGCTGTCTGTATGCCTGGTAGGCGCGGTTAAAATCATATTTTTGATAGTTTTTCCCGCCGGATAGAGCGATGATTTGATGCGTCTGGTGATTAATCACAGCCGCTCCGCCCTGGACGTCCGCATACGGGAGTTTGGAATTCATTTGTGCCACCACTTGATTTTGCATGTATGGATCAAGTGCGGTATAAATTTTTACGCCGTCTTTCATCAGTGTACTGACTTTTGCGGAGAGCTCGTTTTCTATCTTTTCTTTTTGTTTCCCTGACGCTTTTTGAAGCCGTTTATCAAAGCCTTCTGATTCAGACACTAGCTGGGTGAATTCATCACTGACGTAGGAAACGTAGTCCGGATATTTGTCTTCTCTCTTTTCAACATCCAGTTTGATTTTTTGTTTGACGGCTTTTTTCAGCTCTTTATCCGTAATGACCCCGGCATCTTTTAACCCTTTAAGCAAACGTTCTTGACGGCTTTTCGTGTAGTCAAAATGCTTGAGAGGATCATATAATGTAGGGTTATTAGGTATAGAGCAGATAAAAGCCATTTCACCTACTGTGAGAGATTTCAGCGGTTTGCTGAAATAGAATTCAGCCGCTGAACCGACGCCGTAAACCCCATTGTTGAAATAAATGGTATTTAAGTAAGCTTCAAGTATTTCATTTTTCGTATACTTTTTCTCTAGCTGATAGGAATACGCGAGCTCAGTCAGCTTACGGCTGAAGGAGCGTTCGTGGCTCAAATACAAGTTTCTTGAAAGCTGCTGCGTGATGGTGCTGGCGCCTTGGTCAATTTTCTTGTCTTTTACATTAGAAGCGGTTGCCCGCACCATCCCCATAAAGTCAAAGCCTTTATGCTCGTAAAAATGCCGGTCCTCAGACGTTAAGAAAATCTGTTTGACTTCCTCGGGAATCTTGTCAAATGGAACGAGCACGCGGTTTTCATGATCGCTGACAATTTCCGAGACAAGGGAGCCGTCCCTGTCATACATGTAGCTGTTCTGAACGAGGCTGATATCTTTCAGATTAATATTTTTATCAAGCACCTGATCCAGGGACTTCATTTGTTTTACTTCTTTTCCGGAAGCGATAACTGTAAATGCAAACAATGGGATTATGCAAAGGAGCAAAATCCATCCGACTATTTTTCGTAACATGGTCACTCTCTTTTCTCCTAAATTCTAGCCATATCGTACCATTCTTTTGAGTTTACGAGAAGGTTAAATTTAGAAGATCCCTCAGTTTTTTCTGAGAATCAGCTTGCTTTGGCATAAGAATCCCTCCGGAACTTCTGCATCATCCAAAGCATGCACGCGCCGGCGAAAAAGAGAAACGCTGTGACATAAAAGACGGCCGAAATTGTAAAATGGCTCGATATGATTCCGCCGATAAGAGGCCCGAGCACGTTTCCTAAAAAGCGAAAGCTGACATTGTAGCCGAGGATTTCCCCTTGAATGCTGCCGGGAGCCTGAACGCGGATCGCTGCCGTAATGCATGGCAGCAAGCCGCCCATCGCCATTCCAAATAAAAATCTGAACACAAGGAGCACGCTGAGTGAGGACGCGAGCGCCTGCGGAATAAAAAAGAAAGAGGCAGCGAGTAAAAGTCCGATTAAAATGCGGCGGTGGCCGTAGCGGTCGCCCAGATCGCCCCATTTTCTAGCCAGCAGCAAACTTCCGAGTCCCGTTGCTGAAAATGCCATGCCGGAGAAAAAGGCCAGATTAACAGGTCCGTGCAGCTCATTTACATATAGAGCGAGCAACGGCTGGATACTGAAATTGCCTGTTTGAATCAGCATGGTTAACAGCATCATGACCCAAAGCGCCGGCTGGTGAAAAATATAGGAGAACACTTCTTTTCTCGTGTAAGTCTTACGTTTGGCTGTCTTCTCTGCAAGAGGCTGTTCTTTGACACCAAATAACACGAGAAGAACAGATGAAAAAATCACAAAGGATGTGATAAAAAAGGTATACGTAAAGCCGAAACGATCAGCAAGCATGCCTCCCAAAAGCGGGCCGAACAAGCTTCCGGACACTTGCCCCATTTGCAGCGTGCCGAGTGTTTTGCCGGCTGAGTTCTTCGGAGTCTGTGCCGAAATCATCGCAAGAGAGGTCGGAATGAATCCGGTTACAAGCCCCATCGCCATACGCAGAAAAAACAATTGGTACACCGATGTAACAAAGCCCATGAATAAAATGCTGAGGGCAATGCCTGTTCCGGTTGCCATAAGGATTTTCTTGTATCCGTGCTTGTCTCCGAACCGCCCCCAAAACGGCGATACCAAAAACGCCATGAGAAATGTAATGCCGAACACATAGCCGCTCCATCTTTGCACAAAGCCGTTTGAAAAAGTGCTGAGCGTCTCAATGTATAAGGAGAGAAAAGGAACGATCATCGTTGTGCTGGCTGAGACAAAAGAGTTCGCCAGCCACACAATGACGAAGTTCTTCTTACGGTTAGAAATAACATCACCTTCTTATTATTTCGGGTTCCTTACCAATTATAAAGAAACGATTCACGATTTAAAAGAAACAAAGCGGCTGGGAAAATTCATTATTTTTAGAAAATGAAGAAAGGTCGAGAAGGTGAATTGATATACTATAAAGATAGTATTTTCTGATCGGAGGAAAGGCAGGTGTAAAAAGGTGACGACAAACAGCTTACTCATTATTGATTTCGAATTTACGATGCCTGAAGGGAAGTACAGTCCGCAAAACTTTTTCCCGGAAATCATTGAAGCCGGAATTGTAAAGTCGGTTGATGATGAAGTAGTTGAGACGTTTTCTAGCTATGTCAGACCGAAAAAATTCCCGAAGCTGACGAAACGCTGCAAATCATTTTTAAATATAAGCCAAAAGCAGGTAGATGAGGGGATGAGGTTCGAGGATTTCATCCGTAAACTAAACGAGCTGGACCCTGAGAAAAATAGCACAATTATTACGTGGGGGAACATGGACATGAAGGTACTGAAGCAAAACTGTATGTTTAACCATATTCCATTCCCTTTTAAGGGGGAAATGAGAGATTTATCGCTCGAATACAAAAACTTTTTTGGAGACCGGACACTGACGGGTTTGTGGAAAGCTGCCGAGGAGTATGGAGATGCCGGAACGGGCACCCATCATAAAGCGCTTGATGATGCCCTCACAGCACATAAGCTTTTTAAGCTTGTTGAACAGGATAAGCAGTATCTCGAAAAGCCAAAACCGCCGACAATCGGCGAAAGAATCGATTTATCCGAACTGTTCAAGCGCGCAACGTAAAAAAACCCAATCTTTTGTCAGACTGGGTTACGGCCGGTTAAAATACTCTTTTTCTAAAATATCCAGATTATTCAGGGAGCGCTTTGCCCACTCTGAACCATCCTCATTTAATTTGGCTCTCAGCTGTGCTGCCGCCTCCCGCAGAGACTCGTTATAATCCGGCACTTCACCGTCATAAGGCTTCACCATATGATGGGGGATGTTGGTCTGTTCACCGTATGCGAGCGCTTTTCTCTCATGAAAAAACGGCACATCCGCCTGTTTTGGATGATGAAGGTCTCCTTGAGCGGGATGGGTGAGAACCGCTTTGATTTTCACTAAATAATGTTGCGGCCTGCAAGCGGTGATTTCTCCTATGTATACACCTGTTTTATAAAATCCTTTAACGATAGAGCCTGTCTCAAACGTGCTCATTTCTCATCACCTCGCCTTTATTCTATTAAAGTTCCACTCGATTTGCTAGTGAGGAAGGTTGGCGGGAAGTTTAATTGTTACGGTGGTGCCTCTTTGGAAACTGCTGTTAAACGAAATGGTCCCGTGATGATGTTCAATAATTGAAAAGGTTACGGAGAGCCCGAGCCCCGTTCCATTTGTTTTTAATGAATAATAAGGTTCGCCGAGTTTTTGCATCTGATGGTCTGTCATGCCGACCCCGTTATCTGAGATGTTTACCATAATCGTATGGCCGCTTCTTTTGGCTGATACGTAAATCATTCCCTTCCCATGGGGAACCGCTTCAATGCTGTTTTTCATCAGGTTGATGACTGCCTGCTTCAGCTTTGTTGCGTCTCCGTATATAAAAAGGCCCGGCTCTGCTTCAGCCTCGACAGTTACAGACTTATAATTGGCATACGATACCATAAGGGAGCTTGTCTCTTTGATAAGCGCTGATAAATCAAAAACTTCTTTTTCGTACAATTGCTGTTTGGCCATATCGAGGTAGTTTGTAATAATGCCTTGCGCCCGGTCAAGTTCTGACAGTACAAGCTTTTTGTAATCCGCACTCGATTGGTTTTGAAGGGTTTCGTCATTAAAAAGCAGCTGGACAAACCCGCGGACAACAGTCAGCGGATTTCTGACTTCATGAGCGACGCTCGCTGCCAGTTCACTCACAATCGTCATTTTTTCTGAATGGATCAGCTGTGAACGCAGGGCGATATTTTCGGCGATGCTTTCGATAATATAGATGCTTAAAAGAAGAACGCTGGAGCGGAACAGCCCTGAGACAGCCGCCTCATAAAGTAAAATTCCTGAATTTTGAAAATTTAAAATATTTAAGGCGGAAAAAATCAAGCTGGAGGCGAAAACCAAGAAGATCTCCGAGCAGCCGATCAATAAAGTCAGCATCAGCTTTCTCGTTTTGGACATGAATGGCCATTTTTTCTGAAATAAAATTGGGATGAGAATAAGAAAAGGCAGCAAAGTGAAAACAAACATTGCGGAAGGTTCATAAAACAGCAGTTCAAAACATAAGACAGATACGGCGACTGTAAGTCCGGAAGCAGTACTAATGTAAAATAAACAAATGATGATAGGAATCATCTGAAGGCCGTACTGTATGTAGTCCATTTCCCGAATAGGGAATATAATGCATAAAATGGAGGCGCCGCACGCGAATAACGTGACCAATACGCTGTTTATTTTTGGTACAAGGATCGCCGGCTTTCCGAGCCAAAACACTTGGTAAAGAAGAATAGGAAACAAAATAAAGCAGATATGCAGGAGGTAGTCTTTTAGAATTTCCATTCGTTGTGAAATCCTTTCGTATAAAATATGAATCTATTATAACACTAAATATTAGAAGGGAAATATAAAATTCCTTTATTAAGAACACCTTTACCAATGAAGACGTAAAGGCGTTCAACAGTTATATTTACGCTAATGCCGCTTTGATGCGGCGCAGGCCGTCCTGCAAGGTTGCGAGAGAGCATCCCGCGTTCAGGCGCATAAACCCTTCTCCGCCAGGCCCGTATTTCGTCCCTGGCTCTAAAATGATTTTTCCCTTTTTCAGCATCCTTTGCTGAAGCTCCGCGTCGGACAAGCCGTAAGCGCTGAAATCGAGCCAGATCAGGTATGATGCATCCGGTCTCATCATTTTAACTTTTGGTAGCTCGGTGCTCAAAAAGGCTTCTGCTTCGTTCATGTTTTTCTCAAGGTAAGAGATCAATTCATCGAGCCATGGCCCGCCTTTTGAATAAGCGGCTTCGATCGCAGTGACGGCAAACGCGTTCAGCCCGCCTAAACCGTTGCGCTGCAGGTTTGCGGAAAACTTGGCGCGCTTCAGCCGATCCGGAATAATGATGGCCGACGCCTGTAATCCGGCGATATTAAATGTTTTGCTTGGCGCAGCACATGTCACGGAAATCTCGGCGAAATCGTCAGAGAGAGAAGCGAACGGCGTATGTTTGTGACCGTACAGCATTAAATCGGAATGGATTTCATCTGATACAATTGTGACGCCGTGCTCAATACACAATTCGCCGAGCTTCAGTAAATCTTCCCGTCCCCATGAACGTCCTGACGGGTTATGAGGATTGCATAAAATGAACAATTTGACGCTTGGATCACTAAGCTTCGTCTCCAAATCTTCAAAATCTATTTCATATGCGCCTTCTTTTTCGAGCAGCGGATTATGTAAAACATGCCGGCCGTTTTTCTCAATCATATGGTAAAAGGGCGTATAAACAGGAGGCTGGACAACCACTTGATCTTCAGGTTCCGTGAAAGCTTGTACCGCGATGCTCAAAGCTGTGACAACGCCCGGGCTGAATGTAATGCTTTCCGGGTTTACCTTCCAGCCGTGCCTGCTTTGCATCCATCCGCACACAGCATCCTTCGTTTTTTGATCTGGAGCCGTATAACCGAAAATCCCGTGGCTAAGGCGCTCTTTTAATGCTTCAGTTATTGCTTCCGGCGCTCGGAAATCCATATCTGCCACCCACATCGGGAGTGCGTCTTCCACGCCGAATAATTCGCCTGTTTTGTCCCATTTGACCGATTGGGTGCCAAGGCGTTCTTCTCGTTTATCAAAGTTCATTCTGTTACCCCCTCATGTTTGTTTATTCATCTTAGCGTAACTATGATAAAATAAAACTGCAAATTTTATTATAAGCGGTGATCAATATGGAAGAAAGTCAAGCGGTCAGGGAAATGATCAAGATCATTGCCAAGTGGGACCCGTTTAAATATGGAGAAGAGTTTTACGAAACCGAGGCTGTTGATGTCGTACAGGCGGTCTATGACGAAGACGATCCCAACGTGCTGGCGAAAAGCATTCAGGGTATATTTGAAGCTTCTTTTGAACAAACGCTGCCGGGAAGTGGCTGGCCAGCTTTTATTCATTAAAAACAGCAGCTCCTGCACGCCTTAAAAAACCGGTATCAATCCGGTTTTTTGTTATTTGATAAACGCTGCAATGTGTTCTGAAACGAATTCAGGCTGTTCCTCAGGCACCAGATGTCCGGTCTGGCCAAGTGAGTACAGCACGGAATCAGGCAAATCCCTGTGCAGCCGTTTACCAATCTCCACAGGGACAATTCGGTCCTCCTCGCCCCAAATCAATAGAGCAGGCTTGTTCATTTTCTTTAATTGCTCGGATTCTAAGTCTCCTTCTCTATGGCGGATAAACTTTGTCATGGCTCTGAAAATCTCCTCGTCTTGAAACGGCCTGCCATAGCCGTCAATCATCTCCTCATCAATCAGCGATTTGTCATGCACAACATTCAATAAATTTTTCACCACGCCTTCTTTCGAAAGCCAGCGCTTAATATAAAGATGAAAATACGGGAGGTGGGTCCCGAAAATGATCGTCGGGTGTGAACGTTTTAAATACCCTGAACTGCAGAGCAGTACAACCTTTGAAAAAAGCTCCGGCTTTTGCAGCGCAGCAGCCAGCGATATCTGCCCGCCCATAGAATGGCCGACAAGCGCAGCCTGTTTTACTTGCAAGTGTTCCAAAATCCTAATGACAAGCTTAGCGAGATTTTGATACGTATAGATAAAGGTTCTTGATTTTTCAGATTGGCCGAAAGGAGGCAAATCAAGTGCGATGATGTCGTACTTGTCCCGAAGCAGAGGGATTACTTTTCTGAAGCTGAAGGCAGACGATAAAAAACCGTGTACGCAGACAAGTGTTTGCCTGCCCGGATTTTGATAATGTTCGTAGTATACATTTACCCCATCGACTGTAAGCCGCCTTATTGGTGAAATCGCCTCCATCCGTGTCACTCCCTTTCATGTGATGTCTGTATTGTGCCCTGAAATTGTCAATTCTAGCGGAAGTTTCTCCTCGTTTTTTTCTTAGCATTCGTCAAAAAACGTGATATAATGTCATGAAGATTTCTTGACATTGCAAAGGTGTGAATTGAATGAAATTGACAGAAAAAGAAACAGAAATATTAGAAATTTTAGACGAAAACAGCCGCGCCGATTTAGAAACAATCGCAAAGATGGCGGGCATCCCTGTCAATGAAGTAAAAGCAATTATTGACAAACTGGAAAAAGAAAAGGTTATCATCGATTATTCCGCTATGATTGACTGGCGAAAAGTCGACGGACATGAAGGTGTCACAGCCATGATTGACGTCAAAGTAACGCCGAAGCGGGGAGTCGGTTTTGATGAAGTGGCGGAACGCATTTACCGATTCCAAGAGGTTGAATCAGTTTACCTGATGTCAGGCGTGTACGATTTATCTGTCGTGATTCGCGGTCATTCGATGTCTGACGTAGCGCGTTTTGTTTCAGATAAACTGTCAACCCTTGATTCAGTTGTATCGACAACCACTCATTTTATCCTGAAAAAATACAAGCATGACGGCAAAGTGTTTGAAGCAGGAGACGACGACAAAAGAATCGTGGTGTCACCGTAAATGACTTCGTATTTATCTGACTATGTACAACAAATAAAACCGTCCGGCATCCGCAAATTCTTTGATTTGGCGGCAACGATGGAAGGCGTGATTTCTTTAGGCGTCGGCGAACCTGATTTTGTTACTGCATGGAATGTACGCGAAGCAAGCATTCTTTCTCTTGAACAAGGATATACGTCATACACTGCCAATGCCGGTTTATACTCATTGCGTGAGGAAATCAGCCGTTATTTGAGCAACAGGTTTGACCTTGGCTATTCGCCAGACAATGAGCTCATTGTGACCGTAGGGGCGAGTCAGGCTTTGGATATTGCGATCCGCGCTATTGTGAATCCAGGTGAGGAAGTCATCATTCCTGAGCCGTGTTTTGTGGCGTACGATGCGCTCGTTTCTTTGGCAGGCGGCATTCCGGTTCATGTCCATACAACGGCAGACAAAGGATTTAAAGCGACGGCTGCGGATTTTGAAGCGGCTGTCACTGAAAAAACAAAAGCCATTCTTATCTGCTCGCCATCGAATCCGACAGGTTCTGTTTATTCGAAGGAAGAGCTGAATGAAATTGCGGAGTTTGCCAAAAAACATGACGTAATCGTCTTAGCCGATGAGATCTACGCGGAGCTAACATATGATAAGGAGTTCACAAGCATAGCGGCATTACCGGAAATGAAGGAACGGACGGTTGTCATCTCGGGCTTTTCAAAAGCGTTTGCGATGACGGGCTGGAGGCTCGGTTTTGCAGCAGCGCCACCTGTGATTCGGGATGCAATGCTTAAAATTCACCAGTATGCCATGATGTGCGCGCCGGCAATGGCGCAGTTTGCCGCCTTGGAAGGCCTGAAGAACGGCATGGAAGATGTAGAAAAAATGAAAAAAAGTTATCGGAGAAGACGGAATTTGTTTGTGGAAACGCTCAATGAAATCGGCCTCAGCTGTCATCATCCAGGCGGCGCTTTCTATGCTTTTCCATCCATCAAAAGCACGGGGATGAGCTCGGAGCAGTTTGCTGAAGAGCTTCTGACACAGGAAAAAGTGGCTGTTGTTCCGGGAAGTGTGTTTGGTCCGAGTGGTGAAGGCTATATTCGCTGTTCATACGCAACCTCGATCGAGCAGCTTCAAGAAGCGTTAGTCAGAATGAAGCGCTTCCTGAACAAAACGACATAAAAAAAAGATACGAACCTTTTGTTCGCATCCAATAAAAGGGGGGAATACTAGAAAGCCTTTGGTATTTGCAGTTTACCCCCTTTTCGCTATGCTTAAACCTAATTTTTTATAAAAGTTTTCTTTGCGGAAATAAAACATCTGTGATATAATTTTAAATTGCGTATAAACAGATATTTAATTTAACTTAGGAGTTGTTATGAATGGCAGCAAAATTTGAAGTGGGCAGTGTTTACACTGGTAAAGTTACAGGATTACAAGCGTATGGTGCGTTTGTTGCATTAGATGAAGAAACTCAAGGTTTAGTACACATTTCTGAAGTCACTCATGGTTTCGTAAAAGATATCAATGAGCACCTTTCAATTGGCGACGAAGTACAAGTAAAAGTACTTGCTGTTGACGAAGAAAAAGGAAAAATCAGCCTTTCAATTCGTGCGACACAAGCTGCGCCTGAGAAAAAAGAAAGCAAACCAAGAAAACCTAAAGCTGCGCACGTAAGCGAAGAAGCTTCTGCACCACAAGGTTTCAACACTTTAAAAGATAAGCTTGAAGAGTGGATCGAAATGTCCAACCGCAAAGACCTTATCAAAAAATAAGCATGAAAAAATCACCGGGCAGAAATGTCCGGTGATTTTTTATCCTATCGCATCTCAGGATTTGCTGCCTCTTCACGAGATGTTTGCTCGTTTGGCTTAAACAGCAGACCGAGGTTGATTAATCCGGCGATCCCGACAAGTCCGTAAATGATACGGGAAAGGGCTGACCCTTGACCGCCGAAGATGGCCGCTACTAAGTCAAATTGGAAAAATCCGATCAGTCCCCAGTTAATGGCGCCAATGATGGTTAAAACAAGACAAATTCTCTGGATCGTACTCATGTTTTGCAACCTCCTCCATGAATTATTAAAACAGTTATAGATTGTGACATATTGGAGAATCTATACATGCATTCTCCATATTGAGGGAAACTGTTCTGCCCTCGCCTATATGAGTTCTTTCCCAGCATCTTGCAATATCAAACCATACGATATGCCGCCCGGTGAGAGCTGATTGCTTTACATACAGTAAGGACATTCTGCATAATTAATAATCTAAGGAGGAGATGTCATGCAAAACTTTACATACTGGAATCCGACCAAATTAATTTTCGGGCGCGGGGAAGTGGAAAGACTGCCGGAGGAACTCAAACCTTACGGGAAAAACGTATTGCTTGTCTATGGAGGCGGAAGCATTAAACGCAGCGGCCTGTATGATCAAGTGATTGAACAGCTGAATAAAGCTGGAGTGACCGTGCATGAATTAGCGGGCGTAGAACCGAATCCGCGTGTGTCGACTGTTAATAAGGGTGTTGCCCTTTGTAAAGAACACAACATAGATTTCTTGCTGGCTGTCGGCGGCGGAAGTGTCATCGACTGTACAAAGGCGATTGCTGCAGGAGCGAAGTATGATGGTGATGCGTGGGATATCGTCACGAAAAAATATCAGCCGAAGGACGCTTTGCCATTCGGAACCGTATTGACTCTCGCTGCGACTGGTTCTGAAATGAACTCAGGCTCGGTTATTACAAACTGGGAAACAAAAGAAAAATACGGCTGGGGCAGCCCGCTTGTATTCCCTAAATTCTCGATTCTCGATCCGGTGAATACATTCACAGTCCCTAAAGATCACACGATCTACGGTATGGTTGACATGATGAGCCACGTATTCGAACAATACTTCCATCATGCATCAAACACGCCATATCAGGACCGTATGTGTGAATCACTTCTGCGCACAGTCATTGAATCTGCGCCTAAACTGATCAATGATCTCGAAAATTACGAATTGCGTGAGACAATCCTGTACACAGGAACAATTGCGTTAAACGGCATGCTTTCTATGGGTGCAAGAGGGGATTGGGCAACTCATAATATTGAACATGCGGTATCAGCCGTTTATGATATTCCGCATGCCGGCGGACTGGCGATTCTGTTCCCGAACTGGATGAGACACACATTGTCTGAGAACCCTGCCCGCATGAAACAGCTTGCAGTTCGTGTGTTTGATGTTGAAGAAGCTGGTAAAACAGATGAAGAAATCGCACGTGAAGGTATTGATAAGCTGTCTGCGTTCTGGACAAGCCTTGGCGCTCCGAACCGTCTTGCTGATTACGATATTAATGATGAGCAGCTTGATACAATCGCTGACAAGGCTATGGCTAATGGAACATTCGGCCAGTTTAAATCACTCAACAAAGAAGATGTGCTGGAAATTTTAAAAGCATCTCTATAAAACAAGGGGGAAGCAGCTGTTTGTCTGCTTCTCTTTTTCTTTTTATCAATTTATGCTAAAATGGAAAATCTTTTTTTACCAGCGTCATTTGGAGGTTTTACAATGGAAAATTTCACTTATTATAATCCGACGAAGCTGATCTTCGGAAAAGGTCAGATTGAACAATTAAGAAAAGAATTAAAACAATATGGCAAGAATGTACTGCTTGTCTACGGCGGCGGCAGCATTAAACGCAACGGCCTGTATGATCAAGTTACAGGCATTTTAACAGAAGAAGGCGCATTTGTTCATGAGCTGTCAGGTGTAGAGCCGAATCCGCGTCTTGCGACAGTGGAGAAAGGCATAGACCTATGCAGAGAGCATGACATTGATTTTCTGCTTGCTGTCGGCGGCGGAAGTGTCATTGACTGCACAAAAGCGATTGCTGCCGGTGTCAAATACGACGGCGACGCTTGGGATATTTTCAGCAAAAAAGCAACAGCAGAGGATGCGCTGCCATTCGGCACTGTTTTAACTCTTGCTGCGACTGGCTCTGAAATGAACCCTGATTCCGTCATTACAAACTGGGAAACAAACGAGAAATATGTATGGGGCAGCAATGTGACTCATCCGCGTTTCTCTATATTAGATCCTAAAAATACGTTCACTGTCCCAGAAAATCAAACCGTATACGGCATGGTTGACATGATGAGCCACGTATTTGAACAATACTTCCATAATGTTGAAAATACGCCGCTTCAAGACAGAATGTGCTTTGCGGTTCTGCAGACGGTTATCGAAACAGCGCCTAAGCTTCTTGAAGATCTGGAGAACTACGAACATCGTGAAACGATTTTGTATGCAGGGACAATCGCTTTAAACGGCACGCTCCAGATGGGCTACTTCGGCGACTGGGCTTCTCATACAATGGAGCACGCCGTTTCAGCTGTGTATGATATTCCGCATGCGGGCGGACTGGCGATTCTGTTCCCAAACTGGATGAGATACACGCTTGATACAAATGTCGGCCGCTTTAAAAACCTTATGCTCAACATGTTTGCCATTGATACTGAAGGCAAAACAGATAAAGAAATTGCGCTTGAAGGCATCGACAAGCTGTCTGCATTCTGGATAAGCCTCGGCGCGCCTTCCCGTCTTGCCGATTACAATATCGGAGAAGAAAAACTTGAGCTGATTGCTGATATCGCAGCCAAAGAAATGGAACACGGCGGCTTCGGCAACTTCCAAAAACTGAACAAAGATGACGTGCTCGCCATCCTTCGCGCGTCTCTATAAACCCAGAGGGCGGAATCCAATCATTCCGCCCTTTCTTCTTGACTTGATTTCACAGATAAGTTCATATAAAGTGAAAGATGAAAACATTATACCGTTATGGAGGGACAAGCAATGACGCATGTACGCTTTGACTACTCAAAAGCGTTGACTTTCTTCAACGAACATGAACTTACATACCTGCGGGACTTTGTAAAAACAGCACACCATAATATTCATGAAAAAACAGGCGCTGGCAGTGATTTTCTAGGCTGGGTGGACCTCCCTGAACATTATGATAAAGAAGAATTCGCGCGCATCAAAAAAAGCGCGGAAAAAATCAAATCTGACTCTGATGTATTGCTTGTTGTCGGAATCGGCGGTTCTTACCTTGGGGCGCGGGCTGCGATTGAAGCGCTTAATCACGCGTTTTATAACACTTTGCCAAAAGCAAAACGCGGCAATCCGCAAGTTATTTTCATCGGAAATAACATCAGTTCATCTTATATGAGAGATGTCATGGATCTTCTTAAAGATGTGGACTTCTCTATAAATGTGATTTCTAAATCAGGTACGACAACTGAACCTGCAATCGCTTTCCGTATTTTCCGCAAGCTTCTTGAAGAGAAATACGGCAAAGAAGAAGCGAAAGCGCGGATTTACGCGACAACTGATAAAGAGCGCGGCGCATTAAAAACGCTTTCTGACGAAGAAGGCTTTGAAACATTTGTCATTCCTGATGATGTCGGCGGCCGTTATTCTGTATTAACAGCTGTTGGCCTCTTGCCGATTGCTGTCAGCGGCGTCAACATTGACGACATGATGAAAGGCGCACTGGATGCGAGCAAAGATTTTGCAGCATCTGAATTGGAAGAAAACCCTGCATACCAATATGCGGTTGTTCGCAATGTACTTTATAATAAGGGCAAAACAATCGAAATGCTCATCAACTACGAGCCGGCGCTTCAATACTTTGCGGAATGGTGGAAGCAGCTGTTCGGAGAAAGTGAAGGGAAAGATGAGAAGGGCATTTATCCTTCTTCAGCTAACTATTCAACAGACCTTCATTCATTAGGCCAGTATGTACAAGAAGGCCGCAGAGATTTATTTGAAACGGTGCTGAATGTAGAGAAACCTAAACATGAGCTGACAATCGAAGAAGCGGATAACGATCTTGACGGCTTAAACTATTTAGCTGGAAAAACGGTCGATTTCGTTAACAAGAAAGCGTTCCAGGGCACAATGCTTGCCCATACAGACGGAAATGTTCCGAACTTAATCGTTAACATTCCTGAGCTGAACGCATATACTTTTGGATACCTTGTATATTTCTTCGAAAAAGCCTGCGCGATGAGCGGTTATCTCCTTGGCGTCAATCCATTTGACCAGCCTGGAGTAGAAGCGTATAAAGTCAATATGTTTGCGTTGCTTGGTAAACCTGGCTTTGAAGAGAAAAAAGCAGAGCTTGAAAAACGTCTGGAAGAGTAATGTGAGAAAGCTGACTGGCATGTGCCGGTCGGCTTTTTATAAAATCAGAAAGGTGCTGATGTTCATGAAACAAATGGTCAAACATCTCATCATTGCCGGTTTTTCTGCAGCTGTTCTAAGTCTCCTTATCTCCTTCGATTCCGTGTACACAGCGTTTTCTTCAAGCTATGGCGGTACGCTATTACACTTTTTCATCCACGCCTTTCTTCTTATTGGTTTGCCGCTTGCCCTTTTTACCGATGCGGTACACCGAAAGATGCAATTAAAACGATCTCATACCCTGTTCACTAAATTAGGACTCTACGCCGCGGTTGTTTATCTTTCATGGGAATCGGCTGCAGGACTTGCAGCGGCAATGGCTGTTTACTTTTTAATTGAATGCGCTTTCTTTTCTGTTGGCCGTAAGAAAGAAACAACAACGATTTCCATGTAGTTCGCCTTTGAATGAAGTCTTGTTCGGCAGGACAAGATAAGTGAAAAAAGGGGCATTTTGATGATTACAATACCTTCCGCGATAGATGGGCAGTCTTTTCTGCTTCAAGAACTGGAACAAGTCATGAAGCCGCTCGGTTATGGAATAAACGGCGGCTGGGAATACGATCACGGCTACTTTGATTATAAAATTGATGATCAAGACGGCTATTTGTTTTTAAGGATACCCGTCAATGCGGTACAGGGCAGTCTCGATGAACGAGGGGCGGCCGTTCGGATCGGCACGCCATTTATGCTGAGGCAGGTGTTTCAGTCGGGTCTTGACGACAATGCCGAGGGAGGTCCGTTTCAATCACTGTTTAATCAATTTTCCGAGCCGGAAAGGCGCGACGCGGAAATTGACCCTGCGTATTTAGATATCGGCGCCTCTCTTGTAAAAGAATTGGAGGATGTTCTGCTGTATTAGATCGCAAGAAATTGGTCTGTTTCGAGCACTTTATATGTAAGAGGAGGGGAAATCACCAGCCCTTCCTCTTTTTGTACGCCGATAATTGTAGTGTTGTGATCAAGGAAATAGATGACACACGTTTTGTAAGCGGCTCCCTTTAGATGATCAGGAACAGAAAGAAGCTTTACATGTTGATCGAGTGTCAGATTGATTCCATTCTGCTTAGACGGCTGTAATTTGACTTGGTAATGCTGCAGTATCGCTCGGCTGATAAATTCTGAAGTTCCGATGATTTGATTAGCGCCTGCCCGCTCCGCATTGGTGACAAAACGGTCAGTCAAAATCTCGACGATGCAGTAAGCAAGGGGGTTAAGCCCTTTAACAGATAAAAGAATCAACACTGACAGCATATCTGCTTCAGTTTCACTTTTATACTGATCGGCTGTAATCATGACGGATTCAGCTTCAGTAATATTGGCCCGTTTCAGTGTCTCATCATCTGCAGCATGGCCCCGTATGAAATGAAGGTTTTCGATAAGCGGGCCTTCTTTCAAAGATTCATCAATCAGCACTACCGTCTTGGAAGGATTCGCAAGCTGCAGCGCCTTCAGCAGCCGGTTAGTTTTTTCGTTCCATCCAATCAGAATAATGTGGCCCCGCCCTTTGTAAGCAACTTTTCCTTCAATGTAGCGGTGCTGTCTGCTGAATGCGGCCGCTGATAACGTGGCGAAATAGGCGGTGACAAAGCTTGCTCCAGTCAAAATCAGCAGTATTCCGGCTGCCTGTCCCAGCGGCGTGTGCGGCACATAGTCTCCATAGCCGACTGTCGAAACGGTAACAACAGCCCACCAAATACCTTCAAATACCGAAGTGAACTGTTTCGGCTCAAGTATATAAATGATTTGGCCGAACAAAAGAATCAGAAATAAAATAATAACCCCGATTCGGATAAATAACGGCCACCTGAGCCACGAAATAAATATCCGATTTGATTTCATTCTTTTTCTCCTTCTTCAGATAATGAGATGGATAAAATCTGTTTAATAATCGTATTTAATTTCTCATTTAGCTTTTCCTGGCCGTACATATCCCGGGCCTGTTTCATCAAATCGGCTGTATCATCTTCAAGCTGAATAAGTGGTTCATCGATTTCCGAGTCATTATAAAGCTGGATAAATGCATCCAGCCCTTCATTCATTCGGTCGATTGCTGTGCTCAGCTGTTCCTTTTCCTCACTCGTCACTTTCATGGCTTCCATCACACCCGTGCTTTTTTCTAACAGTATGTCCCACTTCAGGTGATGTTTTTCAAAAAATGAACAAAACATATAAAAACGGGTTTCTCCATAAACTAAAGCAAAAAGGATGAAAAAGATGACGATCATTCAAAGAACGATCGTGGTTTTGATCGGAACCCAGTTGGCGGCATCCGCGGTGATTTTGTTTATTTTTGATTTGAATTCATATAATCACTTTTCCGGCGGCTTCTCCTGGCTTCATTTTTTGAAGAAGAATGTCGGCGGCTTTGCCTTTTATTTGTTTTCAGCAGGACTGTTCTTTCTGCTGATCGGAATGTGTGTCCCGAGCCGGAAGAAGAAGCGCATTTCTGTACACGAGAAAGAAAACTCATTAAAATAATCGTAACAAAGAAAGATTTGATCATAGAAAAAGGATGATGAAAAATGCTGTTTATATTTTTAACAATAGCCGCATTGGGATTGTCGTTTTGGGCACAATTTAAAGTGAAGAGCAACTTTCAAAAATATTCAAAAGTGGAAGCCTCAAGCGGACGTACAGGGGCAGAAACGGCAAGACGGATTTTAGATATAAACGGTCTTTACGACGTGCCGGTCGAACCGGTAAGAGGCACTTTAACAGACCATTACGACCCGACAAGACGGGTGGTGCGTTTATCTGAGCCGGTCTATTACGGCCGCTCAATTTCCGCCATATCCGTTGCTTCCCATGAAGTCGGACATGCCTTGCAGCATCAGGAATCATATGGTGCGCTTGTGCTGAGACATAAAATCTTCCCAGTCGTGAATTTTGCATCAGGTGTAGCTCCTTTTCTTTTCTTAGGCGGCATGCTTCTCGGCAGCCTGAATCTGATCGGGCTTGGCATCATTCTGTTTTCAGCCGCTGTCTTTTTCCAGCTGATTACACTGCCTGTCGAATTCAATGCGAGTTCACGCGCGAAGCAAATTATTGTGTCAGAAGGATTCATCCGAAACAATGAAGAGAATGGGGTAAATAAAGTGCTGAGCGCCGCCGCCTTAACGTATGTGGCCGCCGCCCTGGTATCCCTGTTTGAGCTTCTTCGCTTTGTGATGATCTTCTTAAACGGTCGTAATGAGAACTAACGTTAAGGAGGTGGCCCCTTACCATTTATGGTAAGGGCTTTTTTTGCTTATTTTACAATTGGTCGCCATTTTGGTTTTGATTGGCATTACGGCTTTTTTCGTTGCTGCGGAATTTGCAATCGTCAAAATCAGAGGTTCAAAAATCAATCAGCTTATCGAAAGCGGTGATAGCCGGGCGCTTGCCGCACACAAAATTATCTCCAATCTTGACGAGTATTTATCAGCCTGCCAGCTCGGGATTACCATTACAGCTCTCGGCCTTGGCTGGCTTGGTGAACCGACATTTGAACGCATTCTTCATCCTTTGTTTGAGATGACAGGCATGCCGGAACCGATTAACCACATTGTCACATTTGTAATTGCATTTATCATCGTCACTTTTTTGCATGTGGTGCTGGGGGAGCTTGCCCCGAAAACGGTTTCCATTCAAAAGGCTGAAGCTGTCAGCTTATCGATTGCAAAGCCCTTGATCTGGTTTTATAAAATCATGTTTCCGTTTATTAAAGCATTGAACGGCTCTGCAAGTTTTTTTGTGAAATTATTTGGCTTTCATTCTGTGAAGGAGCATGAGGTTGTCGTCAGCGAGGAGGAACTGAGGCTGATCCTTTCAGAAAGCTATGAAAAAGGAGAAATCAATCAGTCTGAATTTCGTTATGTGAATAAGATTTTTGAATTCGACAACCGGGTAGCGAGAGAGATCATGATCCCGCGGACAGAAATTGCGGTCATCTCGCTGGAGCAGTCGCTTGAAGAAGCGATTCATCACATTATTAATGAACGGTATACACGCTACCCTGTCATCAAAGAAGACAAGGATCATATTTTAGGAATCATCAACAGCAAAGATATGTTTAAAGCCTATTTTCTCGGCAAGCCGATAAAGTTAAAGCAGATCATGAGGCCCGTCATCAGGGTCATCGAAAGCATCCCTGTTCAGCAGCTTTTGATCCGCATGCAGAAGGAGCGGATTCACATGGCGATTCTCGTAGACGAATACGGAGGAACGGCGGGGCTTGTCACTGTCGAGGATATTATCGAGGAAATCGTCGGGGACATCCGCGATGAATATGATCAGGATGAAACGCCGCACATTTTGAAAAAAGGCGAGCACCATTATGTGATGGATGGAAAAGCGCTAATAGACGAAGTGAACGATCTGCTCGACATTGCCATTGAAAATGAAGAAATTGATACGATCGCAGGCTGGCTTCTGACGCAAAAAATGGAGCTGAAAGCAGGGGATGTGATACACGCGGAGGGCTGCGAATTTAAAATCCGCGATGCAGAAGATCATCACATCCGTTTTGTAGAAATTAAAAAAACTGACTTTTTATAAAAAGCAGCCGAAGATTGAACGGCTGTTTTTTTTATAATGGCTGGCGGTTTTCTGAAAAAGCAATGCTGTAAAGCCTTTTGTCTACATAAGATATATAGACCGGGACACTGAGGAAGGGAGTGGCTGTATGAAAAAGGCTTGGTGGAAGGAAGCGGTTGTGTACCAAATTTATCCCCGCAGTTTTAAAGATTCAAATGGCGACGGAATCGGGGATATTCAAGGTATCAGATCCAAACTTCCCTACATAAAAGAGCTGGGCGCCGATGTCATCTGGATTTGCCCTTTGTATGATTCGCCCAATGCGGATAACGGCTATGATATCAGGGATTATAAAAACATATTAAGCGATTTCGGCACCATGGCTGATTTCGACGAGCTGCTCCATGACATTCATAAGCTGGGCATGAAGATGATAATGGATCTTGTCGTGAACCATACAAGCGACGAACACCCGTGGTTCATTGAATCCCGTTCATCCATACACTCGGAAAAACGCGACTGGTATATTTGGAAGGACGGCAAAAACGGAAAAGCGCCAAATAATTGGGAAAGTATTTTCGGTGGGCCGGCTTGGGAGTATGATCAAAAGACAAGCCAGTATTATCTTCATCTTTTTGATCAAAAACAGCCTGATTTGAACTGGGAGAATGAAAAGGTGAGAAATGCCGTTTATGACATGGTGAATTGGTGGCTTGACAAAGGTATTGATGGATTTCGGGTCGATGCCATTACTCATATTAAGAAAAAAGAAGGGCTTCCCGATATGCCGAATCCAAAAGGACTGGATGTCGTTCCTTCTTTCCCCTATCACATGAATGCTGACGGCATAATGGATTTGTTAACAGAGCTGAAAGAAAACACATTTTCCCGCTATCCGATTATGACAGTCGGTGAGGCAAACGGTGTCTCTGCAAAGGAAGCGGATGATTGGGCTGGAGAAAAAAACGGCATCTTCAGCATGATTTTTCAATTTGAGCATCTCGGGCTGTGGGATGTAGAGGTCAATGAGAGCATTGATATCGTTTCCTTCAAACGAATTTTAACAGACTGGCAGGACAGTCTTGAAGGGATCGGCTGGAATGCTTTGTTTATGGAGAATCACGATCAGCCCCGTTCAGTTTCTGTGTGGGGAGACGACGGCGTGTACCTAAAAGAAAGTGCAAAAGCGCTTGCTGCTGTTTATTTTCTCATGAAGGGCACACCGTTTATTTATCAGGGACAGGAACTCGGCATGACGAACGTGGCGTTTCCGTCTATTGCTGACTATGATGATGTCACAATGAAGCGCCTGTATGAAATAGAAAGGGCGAAAGGCGCTTCACACGAGGACGTGATGAAGATGGTCTGGAAAAAGGGACGGGACAATTCACGAACGCCGATGCAATGGAATGCTGATCGACACGCCGGATTCTCTGATGCCAAACCGTGGATCGGAATCAATAAAAATTACAAATGGCTGAATGCCGAGGCGCAAAAAATCGACCAAACATCCGTATACCACTTTTACAAAAGCTTGATCAAGCTGCGCCGAACATACGATGTTTTTATCAACGGGATATACGAGCTCATTTTACCGGAAGATCAGCAAATCTTTGCGTATCTGCGGAAAAACGAGAGCGATACTGCCTTGATTACGGCCAACCTGACAGGAACGCCGGCCTTTTTCAAGCACGCCGGGTTGCCGTTGTCATCAGACGCACTTGTATTGTCAAATGTTGAAACAGAGCCGCATAAGCACATGACTTCAGTACTTTTAAAGCCATATGAAGCAAGGATATATGTATGGCGCTAAACTCCAGCGAGAGACTGGAGTTTTTTGTTTTTATCACGTTTATGTGAGCGCTTAACAGGAAAAAAAGAACACAGAACGAATTAGCAAATAGAGCGGATAAATGAAAGGAGAAACAAATGCTGAAAACATTGCAAATCAAAACGACCAAACGAGATGAAATGATTGAGATCACACGCGAGGCGGAAGCGTTTCTGCAAGAAACTGGTGTAACCAGCGGCGCGGCGCTGGTTTATTGTCCGCATACGACAGCGGGCATTACAATTAACGAAAACGCCGATCCAGACGTCAAAAAAGATATGCTCAGAAGGTTTGATGAGGTGTATCCGTGGGAACACGAGCTGGACCGCCATATGGAGGGCAATACAGCTGCGCACATGAAATCGAGTACGGTCGGAGCCTCACAGCATGTCATTATTGAAAATGGGCGGCTGATTCTTGGAACGTGGCAGGGCATCTATTTCTGCGAATTCGATGGCCCTCGCCATCGAACATGCTATATCAAAATCATGGGGTAACAGGAGGGTTTTCATGACCGAATGGATGAAATCATTATCACTGACAAAACCTGTCGTCCAGGCACCGATGGCAGGCGGGCTTGTCACGCCTGTCCTGGCAGCTGCTGTGTCGAATGAAGGCGCGCTTGGCAGCTTGGCATCCGGATATCTCAGTTCCGACATGCTCGAAAAGCAAATCGTTGACATGCAGCAGCTGACTGACGGAGCATTTCAGGTGAATGTGTTTGTTCCGGAAAGCAGAAAAGAACCAGGCGAAGACAGCGTTGAAACCTGGAAAAACAGAATTCCGTTTGCCGAACAGGCCCCTCCATTTTCTTCAGAGGAAGAAGAATGGGAGGATTTCCATAAAAAAATAAGCATCATTCTCAAACACAATGTAAGAGCCTGTTCATTTACGTTCGGCATTCCGCCGGATGAAACCATTCAAGCGTTAAAGGAAAATGGCTGCTGTCTCATTGGTACGGCTACTGTCCCGCAGGAAGCCATCATGCTTGAAGAACGCGGAATGGACATCATCGTACTGCAAGGAAGCGAAGCGGGCGGCCATCGCGGTTCCTTTCTGCCGGTTAGCGGGGAAGCCGCACTTGGCCTTATGTCGCTGATTCCCCAGGCGGCAGATGCCGTTTCCGTTCCGGTTATCGCGGCAGGCGGAATTGCCGACCGGCGCGGCGTTCAAGCCGCTCATTGTCTCGGAGCCCAAGGCGTACAGGTTGGGACGCCATTTCTCATGTGTGAGGAATGCGAAGCATCAGAAACATACAGACGCGAGTTAAAAAGAGCGCAGGGAACAGACACGCGCCTCACCTCATTGTTTTCAGGTAAGCCTGCAAGGGGGATAGTCAATCAATGGATGAAAGAGCAGCAAGCTGAGGAGGCAAACACGCTTCCATATCCATTGCAAAACACGTTAACAAAGCCGATGAGAAAACAAGCAGCCAGAGAAAAAGATTCCGGGTACATGTCTCTGTGGGCCGGGCAATCTGTCGGCATGCTTAACGGGCCCGCTGATGTCAAGTCACTGTTAGCCGAGCTTTGCCGAACGTAACTCGATAAACAGAGGTGACAGATGATGAACATTCTTCAATCTTCTTATAAAAAAAGAGGGAAAATTGAGTTTGTATTTGAAGACTGGCCTCACTCAAAAGTTACAATGGCCCCTATCAAAGGCTACTATTTTGTCCGCTTTATCAAATGGAGCAGTCTAGATCCAATCGTGACAAGAAACGACCTTGAAAAAATGGAGTGGGCTGCGAACCAGTATTTAGGCACAGCCCCTTTTTATCGAAAACGAAAAGCGTTTGAAACCCCATCGTCCTGGAAATAGGCGATGGGGCTTTTTAGCGGACGATGCGGTAAAGAGACGGAACATCCAGTCTCGTCGCCTGAGACAGAAGATAAGCTGACTGTACGGCTCCTTTTTTTCGAAAAGAATTCAGCTTCTCGATAATTTGCTGGCCGCTTAAGATTCCAAGGCCATGGGCAAAAAATTTATCTTCTTCCAGTAAAATCACATTTTCGCCTCTCCATTGCGCTTTTTGCGGATCAAATTCAGGGTTTTTAAAATACAGACAATCTCCAAGGAAATAGTGATGGCCTGTTTCTGTGTATATCGGCAATTTCTCATAATGCCAGTCATATAAAATAATTCTGTCAAAGCTGGCATCAAATTTTTCCTCTCCGATTGTATCGATCAAGGCCAAATAATAAATAACAACAATTGCGGTTGCGCATTCAAACGCGTAAAACGGACCGTTTTCAGCAATGTCCCGAATCGCTTTTGAAGGCGGCATTCTATATTTCAGCTCCAAGGCGCCTTCCGGTGAAACCCTCCAATACGCTGTATTTCCGTATGTTTTTAAAAAAGTGGCGAACTTCGCTCCGCTTTTGTGCAGCGTTTTTGCCGCTGCAACGATATTCATCCGCAGGTTCAGCTCAAACATCAGTTCGGCAATTGAATGATAATCAAACTGGACGGGCGTCTCAAGCATCTCTTTTAACAGCGGATTCAACTTCTCATCTATCTGCCAGTTTTCAATATCTTGGGGACGGAGCAATTGTCCGGATACAATAATCATCTTTAGCCCCCCCTTGTTTTTTATAAGATATGCAAAGGGCTTGGGTAATGAAAGCGAAAAACAGAAGACAGCTGAAAAAGAACTTCTTCCATTTTTATTTTAAAACTTTTTTAAGCAGCCGATATATACTGTATCAAACCCGAAGGAGAAACTGGACATGAAGACTTTTATCAATTGGCTGAAAAAACCGTCTATCTCAAGAAAATTAATCGTGTCATTTATTGCGATTCTTATTATCCCTATTCTTATATTGGAATTCAGTTCTTACCGAAGCGCCAGCGGCAAGCTGGATCAGGAAATTATGGGAAATGCGAAAAACAGTGTCGATACATTTAATACCACTGTTACAAATGACCTGGGAGCAAAAGCGAAAGGAGTTACATTTTTTAGTGAATCTCTTAAAAGCTCCGTATTTAAAGGAAAGACTAATCAAGAAGAGCTCAAAGCGAAGTTTTCACAATATATCTCTATCAATGAAGGGGTAGCCAGAATTTATGGAGGCGCGGAAAACGGCACCTACATCCAAGCGCCCAATGAAAAATTGCCGGAAGGATACGATCCAAGACAGCGCCCTTGGTACCAAGATGCGATGAAGGCCGGCGGTGAAATTGTCGTGACGGATCCTTACGTGGCAGCGAGTGACGGAAGCATGGTTATTACCATTGCCCAGGAGCTGCAGGACGGATCTGGCGTTGTCGCCATGGATATCACCATTGACAAATTGTTAGAACAGATGAAACAAATCAAGGTCGGCAAAGAAGGTTATGTTTTCATTGCCACGAAAAACAAAACCTATGTCGCCCATCAGAACCATAAGGCGGGGGAAAAGCTGTCAGGCGATTGGGTTGCCAAAATGTACGCCGATAACAGCGGTGATTTCAAGTACACTCTGAATAACGAAGATAAAAAGATGACCTATACAACAAATGAACTGACTGGGTGGAAAATAGCCGGCACAATGTATATGGATGAAATCAAGGATGCCTCAAAATCTGTGCTGATCACAGGCATGATCGTGCTGATTGCTTCCATTGCCATAGGCGGGTTTTTAATTCTGTTTATCGTTCGTTCGATTACAAAACCGTTAAAACGTCTCGTCCAATCATCAAAAACGATCAGCAGCGGAGATCTGACAGAAACGATCGACATCCGTTCGAAGGATGAGCTTGGAGAGCTTGGGGAAAGTTTCAATGAAATGGGACAATCTCTCCGCTCACTGATCAGCGCTATTCAAGACTCGGTGAACAATGTGGCCGCATCGTCCGAACAGCTTACCGCATCTGCCGGACAGACAAGTAAAGCCACCGAGCATATCACAATGGCGATTGAGCAGTTCTCAAACGGAAACGAGGAGCAAAGCGAAAAGGTTGAATCCAGCTCTCACCAGCTGAACTTAATGAATGGCGACCTTCAGCATGTCTCAGAAACATCATCAGACATTACAAAGGCGTCTATCCAATCAACAGAAATCGCCGGAACGGGTGAAAAGTTTGTACAGCAGACAGTCGGACAAATGAACTCGATTAATCAATCGGTTCAGCAGGCTGAAGCTGTGGTCAAAGGCTTAGAAGGAAAATCAAAAGACATCACAAGCATTTTGAGAGTCATCAACGGCATCGCTGACCAAACAAACCTGCTGGCATTAAATGCAGCCATTGAAGCGGCGCGTGCCGGGGAATCAGGACGCGGCTTCTCTGTCGTAGCGGAGGAAGTGCGCAAACTGGCTGTTCAATCAGCCGATTCAGCAAAAGAAATCGAAAAGCTGATCCAAGAAATCGTAGCAGAAATCGAAACCTCCCTTCACATGTTTAAAGAGGTCAATCAGGAAGTGCAGTCCGGACTTGTTGTCACAGACAATACAAAAGAAAGCTTTCAGAGCATTTTCAGCATGACAAACGAAATCGCGGGTAAATTGCAGACGATGAATTCCACCGTCGAACAGCTGTCGGACCGTTCACAGCATGTTTCAACTGCCGTCAGCGGCATTGCCGATGTGTCGAAAGAAAGCTCGGCAAGCATCCAAGACATTGCCGCCTCAGCTGAGGAGCAGCTTGCTTCTATGGAAGAAATCAGTTCATCAGCGACCACTCTAGCGCAGATGGCAGAAGAGCTTCGTGATCTGACAAAGCAATTCAAAATCGAATAAAAGAAGAAAAACAGCGCTTATTCAGGCGCTGTTTTTTTGTGTGGTAAATAATAAAAAAGTACTAGTGAACACGGTGAATTTAGAACTATTTTTCACTTTTTCCTTCATTTTCAATGTAATATAAAGGAATTTAATCCGATATAATTTGTAAATTATTGAAAGAAGGTTCAAAAGGAAATGAAAAAAACACTCACTACGATTCGCAGGTCATCAATTGCCAGGAGACTTATTATTTCTTTCCTGCTGATCTTAATTGTTCCTATTACCGCCCTTTCGGTAAGCGCTTATCAATCAGCAGTTGCCTCTCTTGATATCCAGATGACGCAAAGCGCAAAGGAAAACGTTCAAATATTAGATCATATCATTGATGATAAAATCAGCACGACTGAAAAAAGCCTTGCGTTTTTCAGCGATTGGGCCACAGCAGATAAGTTCAAGGATAAAAAGAAAACAGAGCTGAAACAGGAATTTAAACAATTTATCCAAATGAATGACAATGTCGCTGCGGTATTTTCTAGCAGCAAAGACGGGGAATTCACTCGTTATCCGTACGCAGACATGCCGAGTGACTTTAATGCTTTGGAACGAGATTGGTACAAAGAAGCAATAGCCAATAAAGGCAAAACAATCGTCACTGAACCTTATGAATCAATTTCATCAGGAAAAATGGTCGTCACCATCGCCCGCCAGACGGAGGATGGATCAGGCGTTGTTGCCATTGATATGAAAATTGATGACCTGGTCACAACAGCGAAAGAAATCAATATTGGAAAAGAAGGCTATGCTTTTATCTTAAGCCAAAACAAAAAAGTCATCGCCTACTCCGGAGAAAAAGCGGGAACAGCGTTAAAAGGGGACTGGGTTGATAAACTCTACACGAATAAAAGCGGCGACTTTGAGTATACGTACAAAGGCAAAGAGAAGAAAATGGTGTTTGCCACAAGCGAAACAACAGGCTGGAAAATCAGCGGCACGATGTATGCGGACGAGATCCACGATGCTGCAAGCAGAGTTCTGATTATGGCTTCAATCGTACTGGCGATTGCCATCGCAGCTGGAATGACGGCGATTTATTTTGTGATTCGGTCCATTACAAAGCCATTGAGACACATTGTCGCATCAGCTGAAAAAATAAGTAAAGGCGATCTAACCGAGACAATTGAAATCAAGTCAAAAGATGAACTTGGCGTTCTGAGCCAGAGCTTCAATCATATGGCCTACTCGCTCCGCTCACTCATTCAAGGCATCAAAGACTCGGTAGATCACGTTGCTTCATCATCAGAGGAACTGACTGCATCCGCCGACCAGACTAGCAGGGCAACTGAAAATATTACGATGGCCATCGAGCAATTTTCAAACGGAAGCGAAAGCCAAAGCGACAGAATCGAGACGACAACCGAACAAATTAATGAAATGAACGACGGATTAGCTGAACTGGCGCGGGCTGCCGCAGTGATGACAGAAACATCCGCAGATTCAACGGAAGTATCAAGCAAGGGTGAGACGCTCGTACAGCAAACAGTCGGACAAATGAATACGATTGACCATTCCGTAAAAGAAGCGGAACAAGTGGTGAAGGGGCTGGAAATCAAATCAAAGGATATCACGAATATTTTGCGTGTCATCAACGGCATTGCGGATCAAACCAATCTTCTGGCTTTAAATGCCGCCATTGAAGCCGCCAGAGCGGGAGAATACGGACTGGGCTTCTCCGTCGTCGCTGAGGAAGTGAGAAAGCTCGCGGTACAGTCGGCTGACTCGGCAAAAGAAATTGAATCGCTGATCAGCGACATTGTAAAAGAAATTCACACATCATTGAACGTGCTTCAGTCCGTAAACAAAGAAGTTGAAACAGGGCTTGTCATGACGGGGGAAACAAAACAAAGCTTCAATCAGATATCGCACATGACCAATCAAATGGCTTCCGAACTGCAAAACATGAATGCGACGGTTGAGGAGCTGTCAGCGGGAGCTCAAGAAATTTCCGCTGCTTCAAATGATATCACAGCAATTTCTAAAGAAAGCTCAGACGGCATTCAGGATATCGCCGCTTCAGCCGAGGAACAGCTGGCATCCATGGAGGAGATCAGTTCATCAGCACAGACGCTTGAAAGAATGTCTGAAGAACTCCGTGACCTGACAAAACGATTTAAGGTGGATGGAAAACAGGTCTAAATAACTATATGATGATGGGTGATTAGTTACTTTTGTTAAATTTCTTCTTTTTTACTGTATATATTTACCCATTCCTGCCGATATGAAGGGTAGCATAAAAAAGGAGAAATGAATGATGAAAAAAATACTCCAACTCATAAAACAAAGATCAATTACACGGAAGCTTCTCGTTTCCTTTCTGTCGATCCTCATTATACCGGTTGTCATATTGGCGGCGATTGCGTATCAAACGGCAAGCAGCTCACTCGACAGACAGATGATGGGGAGCGCATTAGAAAATGTACAGCAGTTAAACGAAATTATCAATACCAGTATCGGAGAAAAAGAAGACAGCGCCGCTTACTTCAGCGAATGGCTGACAAAAAAGAAATACGATGCAAAAAGCAATGCAAACATTAAAGAGAAATTCTCACAGTATATCAAAATCAATAAAGATGTAGAATCTATTTATACGAGTGACAAAGACGGTCACTTTACCCGTTATCCGGATCTGCAGATGCCGAGCGATTATAATCCGGTTGAACGTGACTGGTACAAAAAAGCGGTTGCGACTAAAGGAAAAGTTGTTGTGACGGATCCTTATAAAACAGCCTCTACGAACACAATGGTTGTGACAATCGCACAGCAGACAAAAGATGGTTCAGGCGTTATCGCAATCAACATGACGATTGAAAATCTGCTGAAAACAACCAAAAAAGTCAACATTGGCAAACAAGGCTACGCATTTATCATGACAGAGGACAAAAAGGTTGTCGCCCATCCTAATGAAACCTCAGGGACAGAATTGAAAGGCGACTGGCTTGATCAAGTGCTAAATGCGGATAAAGGTGATTTTCAATACACCATGGACGGCGATAAGAAAAAAATGGCCTTTGACACAAACAAGTTAACGGGATGGAAAATCGCGGGTACCTTGTATTTGGATGAAATTCATGAGGCAGCCCAGCCCGTCCTTCACCTTGCTTTAATTGTCTTGGCTGCAGCTATTATCATAGGGATTATCGTCATGACATTTGTCATTCGATCAATTACAACGCCTCTGAAACAGCTTGTGGGTTCCTCTAAGCGGATCAGCGAGGGAGATTTGACGGAAACCATTGATATCCGTTCAAAAGATGAATTGGGCGAACTCGGCAAAAGCTTTAATAATATGGCGTCGTCACTTCGTTCTCTCATACACGCCATCCAGGATTCAGTAGATAACGTTGCCGCTTCCTCTGAGGAGCTGACTGCCTCAGCCGGACAAACGAGCAAAGCAACAGAGCATATTACATTGGCAATTGAACAATTTTCTAATGGCAATGAAAAACAAAACGAAAACATTGAAACGGCAGCAGAGCACATTTATCAAATGAATGACGGTTTGATAAATATGGCCCAAGCTTCTGAAGTCATCACAGATTCATCTGTTCAATCGACAGAAATCGCAAGCGAAGGCGGCAAACTTGTTCATCAAACTGTCGGCCAAATGAACGTCATTGATAAGTCCGTTAAAGAAGCCGAACAAGTCGTACGCGGATTGGAAACGAAATCGAAAGATATCACCAATATTTTGCGCGTGATTAACGGCATCGCTGACCAGACGAACCTGCTGGCATTAAACGCAGCGATTGAAGCGGCGCGCGCAGGGGAATACGGCCGCGGCTTCTCCGTTGTAGCGGAAGAAGTGAGAAAACTGGCAGTTCAGTCAGCAGATTCAGCAAAAGAGATTGAAGGATTAATCATCGAAATTGTGAAGGAAATCAATACATCTCTCGGCATGTTCCAATCTGTCAATCAAGAGGTGCAGACAGGTCTGGATATTACAGATAAAACAGAAATGAGCTTTACTCGTATTTCTGAAATGACGAACCAAATCGCCGGCGAACTGCAAAACATGAGTGCGACAGTGCAGCAGCTTTCTGCCAGCTCCGAGGAAGTCTCGGGAGCGTCCGAGCACATTGCATCGATTTCAAAAGAAAGCTCAGCTCATATCCAAGATATCGCGGCGTCAGCCGAAGAGCAGCTTGCTTCGATGGAAGAAATCAGCTCGTCAGCAGAAACCCTTTCGTCTATGGCGGAAGAGCTTCGCGATATGACAAGTCGATTCAAAATTGAATAATAAGCCAAAACACCCAAGTCTCTGTGCTTGGGTGTTTTTTTTAGTTTTTTTATTAAACCTTTTATCCTAGTTTGACGATATTAGTTTTAGCTTAAAGGAGGAGTCAACAAGAATGGGAAAATTTACACAGTGGATCAAACAGCCATCAATCAGCAAACCGCTTATCGCTGCGTTTCTGGCAGTGCTTATCTTGCCGGTTGGGGTATTAGCATATTTCAGTTATCAATCAGCATGGAACGCACTAGACAGTGAACTGGCGAATAGTGCAATAGGGAACGTTGAAGAACTCAACAGCACGCTGCAAAACAAATTGAATCATAAGGTAACAGCACTTGATTATTACAGTGAGACGATCGATAAAAATTTATTGCAAGGCAAAAATAAAGCCTCACTGAATGAGAAATTTGAGCAGTATACAACATTAAATACCGATGTAGGTGCCATCTATGCGGCTTCAGAAAATAAAAAGCTTTACAAATATCCTGAAGGGGGCGTGCCAAAGGGCTTTGATCCGACAGAGCGTGACTGGTACAAACAAGCCGTTGCAAAAAAAGGACAGGCTGTTTTCTCTGAGCCGTATACTGACAAAGCGACAGGGGATACCGTTATTACCATCTCAAAGCAAACAAAAGATGGTTCAGGGGTCATAGCGCTTGATTTAAATCTGGATGAAGTGCTATCCGCTTCACAGAGAATCAAAATCGGTAAAGAAGGCTTCGCGTTTATCACAACAGGAAACAAAAAATATATCGCCCACCCAACGATTAAGCCTGGAACCAATGGATCCGGCGATTGGACAAACGAAGTGTATTCCAAAGAAAAAGGGTCATTTCAATATACTTTTGAAGGCAAAGAAAAGAAAATGGCGTTTACGACCAATAAGCTGACAGGCTGGAAAATTGCGGGCACCTATTTTGTCAGTGAATTGCAAGATGCTTCAAGTCCGGTACTGAACACAGCCGTTATTATTCTATGCGTATCAATTGTGATCGGCGGCATACTTATTCTCTTTATTATCCGTGCCATCACCAAACCGTTAAGAAAACTGGTCTCAACATCTGCGAAAATCAGCAGCGGAGATCTGACAGAAGCCATTGACATTCACTCGAAAAACGAGTTTGGGCAGCTTGGCAAAAGCTTTAACGAAATGTCTGCCTCATTGCGTTCTGTCATTGGTGTCATTCAAACGTCTGTAGAAAACGTGGCATCATCTTCTGAAGAGCTGACGGCAAGCGCGGCCCAAACGAGCAAGGCAACTGAACATATTACACTCGCCATTGAACAGTTCTCAGATGGCAACGAGGCGCAAAGCGAGAAACTGGAGACAAGCTCAGACCATCTTTCCCAAATGAACCACGGGATTTCAAAAGTGGCTCAGGCCTCTTCGACCATTACGAAGTCATCGATACAGTCCTCTGAGGCGGCGGGCAGCGGAGAAAAACTGGTCGAGCATACAGTCGGCCAAATGAAAACAATCGACCAATCCGTTCAAAAAGCGGAAGCGGTTGTGAAGGGTCTTGAAACAAAATCGCAAGACATCACAAGCATCTTGAATGTGATTAACGGCATTGCTGATCAAACCAATTTGCTGGCATTAAATGCTGCGATTGAAGCGGCAAGAGCAGGTGAATACGGAAGAGGCTTCTCAGTAGTTGCGGAAGAGGTCAGAAAACTTGCCGTACAATCAGCAGGCTCCGCCAAGGAAATTGAAGGGTTAATTCAAGAGATTGTCAGAGAAATCAGCACTTCGCTGTCGATGTTCCAATCTGTGAATCATGAAGTGAAGGAAGGCTTGCAGATTACTGATCAAACAGCGGAAAGCTTTAAACAAATTTACGAAATGACAACCCAAATTTCCGGCGAATTGCAAAACCTGAACGCGACGGTTGAACAGCTGTCAGCAGGATCACAGGAAGTGTCAAGTGCGGTTGAAGACATTTCCGGAGTGGCGAAAGAAAGCTCAGCAGGCATTCAAGACATCGCAGCTTCGGCGGAAGAACAGCTTGCGTCCATGGAAGAAATCAGCTCATCAGCTGAGACGTTGGCAAACATGGCGGAAGAACTTCAGGACATCACGAAGAAATTTAAAATTGAATGATAATAATGGAAAGAGAAAGCGGCATCAGCTGCTTTCTTTTTTTATTAAAAAACAAAAATAAACAAAAATGATTCAAAAGCAAACAAAGATCATATATAATGAAAACGGATACAAATAAAAGGGGACGGAGGAATATCAAATATGGTGAAACATGTATGGGATTCAGAACATGCTGCACAGCTGCCGAAAGGTGTAGAAGAATTGGTGTACAGGTCCAATCTAATCGGATCCGATCGCACTGTCTGCAACTGGGGCGGCGGAAATACGTCTATGAAAACAACGGAAAAGGATTTCAGAGGCCGTGAAACAGAAGTGATGTGGGTGAAAGGAAGCGGCTCGGATTTGGCCACAATGAAAGCGTATAACTTTACCGGTTTGAAATTAGATGACATCCGCCCGCTGATTGAAAGGGACCAAATGTCAGATGAAGAAATGGTAGACTACTTGTCTCATTGTATGATAGACAGCAAACATCCCCGCCCTTCAATTGAAACGCTGTTACACGCTTTTCTGCCATACACTCATGTTGACCATACCCACCCCGATGCGATTATCAGCATATGCTGCGCTGATAATGGAAAACAAATCGCTGAAGACATATACGGAAACCGGTTTGTATGGGTGCCATACGTACGCCCCGGATTTATTTTATCTAAAATGATCGCTGAAGGCGTAGCGAACAATCCCAACGCTGAGCTTGTGTTAATGGAGAAACACGGCTTAGTCACTTGGGGAGAGACGTCTGAACAATGTTATGAAAAAACGATATCTATCATCCAAGAAGCCAAGCAGTACATTAATGGCTGTGTCAATCAACATGAGATATTCGGAGGCAAAAGATATCAGCCGCTGCCGGAAGATCAAAGAAAACAAATCTTGGCAGGCATCATGCCTGTAATCAGAGGCGCTGTAAGTGAAGAGAAGAAAATGATCCTTTCCTATGATGATCATGACGATGTCTTAGAATTTGTAAACAGTGTTCAAGCGCCAGCGCTCTCGCAAATCGGTGCGGCATGCCCGGATCACCTTGTTCATACAAAGCGGGTTCCGCTGTACATTGAGTGGAATCCGGAAACTCAAGATGTGCATAAGCTGGCGGATCTGATCAAGTCAGGAGTCGAGCGTTTTTCATCAGATTATCAGGCTTACTTTACACGCCATCAGCAGGATGGAGATCAAATCTTCGAATCAGCCCCGCGGGTGATATTGATTCCTGGCATCGGAATGGTGAATACGGGGAAAAGTTATGCCATGTCTAAAGTGAGCGGTGCTTTATACCGAAGGGCTATCGCTGTTATGAAAGGGTCAACAGCTCTGGGGCACTTTGTTTCTTTGAATGAAAATGAATCCTATCATGTCGAATATTGGCCGCTCGAATTATATAAGCTCACGCTGGCTCCGCCGGAAGCAGAATTTTCCCGTAAAGTAGCGTTGATAACAGGAGGAGCCGGCGGAATCGGAAGTGCAGCATGCCGCCGCTTTGCAGCTGAAGGAGGGCACGTGATTGCCGCTGACCTTAATATAGAGGGAGCGCAGAAAATTGCCGGGGAAATAAACGAGGCATACGGAGAAGGACGGGCAATGGCTGTCAAAATGGATGTGACAAAGGAAGAGGAAGTACGGTCAGCCTTTGAACAAGCGGCTCTTGCTTACGGCGGAATTGATATCGTCGTGAATAATGCCGGGCTGGCCACATCAAGCCCATTTGACGAAACAAGTTTAAAAGAATGGAATCTTAATATGAATGTATTAGGAACAGGCTACTTCCTTGTGGCACGTGAAGCGTTTAAACAAATGAAACAGCAAAAAAAAGACGGAAGTATGGTGTTTGTCGGATCAAAAAATTCTGTTTATGCGGGCAAAAACGCCGCTGCCTATAGCTCGGTAAAAGCGCTTGAAACCCATTTGGCAAGGTGTATCGCAGCAGAAGGCGGAGAATATGGCATTCGGGTCAACTCCGTTTTGCCTGATGCGGTTCTTCAAGGATCCGCAATCTGGGGGTCAAGCTGGCGGGAGGAACGGGCCGCGGCGTATGGGATTGAACCAGAGCAGCTTGAGGAACATTATCGGAAACGCACAGCTCTGCTCGTCAATATTTACCCGCAGGACATTGCCGAAGCCATCGCATTCTTCGCTTCTTCTAAAGCCGGAAAAACCACGGGCTGCATGATCACGGTAGACGGCGGCGTCCCTGCTGCGTTCACGCGTTAGAAGTATGCTATGATAGAAAAACAATAAGACGGATTACGATATAAGGAAGGGCGTTACCAATGCTAGTAGCTGAACGGCAGCAAAAAATAGTGGAAATAGTGAATATGCGTTCAAGCATCCGCGTATCCGAATTAAGTGACATATTTTCTGTCACAGAAGAAACCATTCGGCGCGATCTTGAGAAGCTTGAGAAAGAACATAAACTGAGCCGGAGCCACGGAGGAGCGGTCAGTATTGAGCAGCAGGAATCAGAAGTTCATTTTTCTGAACGGGAAATCACAAATGTCATAGAAAAAAAAGCCATTGCTCACGAAGCGGTCAAATATGTAAACAGCGGAGACCGAATCATTCTTGATGCAAGCACTACCGCCTGGTACATGGCGAAAATACTCCCGGATATTGAGCTCACTGTCATTACAAACTCAATGAAGGCAGCCATTGAACTCAGCAATAAAGAAAACATCTCAGTCATTTCAACAGGAGGGATTTTGCTGGAAAAATCATTATCGTTTGCCGGGCCGTTGGCTGAGCGTTCGCTTGAGACCTATCATGTCAATAAAACCTTTCTGTCCTGTAAAGGCTTTGATATCAACAACGGGATGAGTGACTCAAACGAGTGGCAGGCGCTGCTCAAAAAACGGATGATCGAAAGGTCTGGTCAGACCATTTTGATGGCCGATTCAAGCA
The DNA here is from genome assembly GCF_055486375.1 of Bacillus sp. 11C. Classification (NCBI taxonomy): domain Bacteria; kingdom Bacillati; phylum Bacillota; class Bacilli; order Caryophanales; family Bacillaceae; genus Bacillus; species Bacillus sp. 11C. Next base: position 20,799 of record NZ_JBUPVZ010000005.1, on the reverse strand, counting down.
AATGGGGGAACCGTGAGTTTTCACATATCGCCTCGCTGCAGGATATCAGCCGCCTTATTACTGATTCTGGACTTGATCCGGTATCGGTAAAAGCGCTTGAAGACAAAGAGGTGAAAGTAACAGCTGTTCCCCTTCCGAAGAGAGGGTGAAAGAATGATTTATACTGCCATTGATATAGGCGCGTCAAGCGGGAGGGTCATGGTAGGTGAGCTGAAGGAAGGAAAGCTGGAAGTACAAGAGATTCACAGATTCGCTAACGGCTTCATTCAAAGAGACGGACATTGCTATTGGGATATTGACCGTTTGCTAAAACAAATCCTGCAAGGGCTTCAAAAGGTGAAAGAGCTAGGGTATGAACGATGCACCGTCGGAATTGACACATGGGCGGTTGATTATGTCTTACTGGACGAAAAAGGAAATCGTTTGCGGGAAGTGATGTCCTACCGGGATAGAAGGACAGATCACACGATAGGCAAAATGGAACAAATCCTGTCAAAAGACACAATCTATCGAAAAACAGGAATACAATTTCAGCCTTTTAACACGATTTATCAATTGTATGAAGAAGACCGCGAGCTGCTGAAAACGACAGACAAAATGATGCTGGTTCCCGATTATTTAGGCTATTGTCTAACCGGAAAAGCGGTGACAGAAATCACAAATGCGTCGACAACACAGCTTCTCAATGTTTCAACCGGAAAGCTTGACCTTGAATTGCTCAAAGCCGTGTCTGTTCACGAGCATCAATTTGCGCCGCTGACTGAACCGGGGTGTGAGCTCGGGATGCTGAGAAATGATTGGTTCCCGGATTATGACCTGCCGGCTTGCAAGGTGATAACAGTCACAACGCATGACACTGCCTCGGCCGTCATCGCGGCGCCAGGCGTAAGCGATAGCTGGGCGTATATCAGCAGCGGAACATGGTCGTTAATCGGGGTTGAAAACAAAACGCCGATATTAACTCAACAGGCTTTGAAAAACAACTATACAAATGAACGCGGCGCAAACAGCACCATTCGCTTTCTCAAAAACATTATCGGCATGTGGGTGATACAAGAAGTAAAACAGCAGTTACAAACGGATTACTCTTTTCAGCAGCTTGCAGAGGAAGCCCTAAAAACAGAACCATTCCAGCAGTTTATCAACTTAAATGATGAACGTTTCCTGAATCCAGACAGCATGATAGAGGAAATCCAACATTATTGCAGAGAAACCCGCCAAAAGATCCCCCGCACTGCAGGTGAACTTGCCTGCTGCATCTACACCAATTTAGCCATCATCTATGCCATAGCCATCAAAGAGCTGGAAACGATCACGGAAAAACCGATTCAGCAGCTCCATATCATCGGCGGCGGAGCCCGGAATGATTTCTTAAATCAATTAACGGCAAACATGAGCGGAAAAGCGGTATACGCAGGTCCCATAGAGGCAACCGCCATCGGAAATCTGCTGATGCAAATGATTGCTGCCAAAGAAGTCAAAGACATAACAGCAGCTCGGCAAGCTGTCAGAAATTCCTTACCGATCAAAGTGTTTACACCTAAAGACATTGACAGAAGTGCGATCATTCAGTCATTTCAGCAAACTGTTTTGAAAGCGCTATCTAAAAGGTGAAGAGGTGATCAGGTTTGAAAAGAAAAGCCAGTATCATGTTTGTCCGCCAAGACAAGTACGAGGAATACAAACAGCGGCATGATGACATTTGGCCAGAAATGGCAGAAGCACTCAAAGCTCACGGAGCGCACCATTATTCCATTTTTTTAGACGAGGAAACAGGCCGGTTATTTGCTTATTTAGAAATAGAAGATGAAGAAAAGTGGAGAAAGATGGCGGATACAGAAGTTTGCCGGAGATGGTGGAAATCGATGTCGCCATTCATGAAAACAAATCCAGATTTCAGTCCTGTTTCGATAGACCTTAAGGAAATTTTTTATTTGGATTAATAACTGAAAAAGGGAGAGAGCCGCATGACCATAAAAGCCAATTATAACAATGCAAAACAGGCATACGAAAAATGGGGAATTGATGTTGAAGAGGCGCTTCGGCAATTAAAGCAAGTGCCCATTTCAATCCACTGCTGGCAGGGTGACGATATTGAAGGCTTTGAAGTAAATAAAGGCGAGCTTTCAGGCGGAATTGACGTGACCGGCAATTATCCCGGAAAAGCGCAAACCCCTGAAGAATTAAGAAAAGATTTGGAGAAGGCTCTTTCTCTCATTCCGGGAAAGCACCGCGTGAACCTGCATGCGATATACGCAGAAACAAACGGGGAAGCGGCAGAACGGGATGAATTGAAGCCGCATCATTTTGAAAACTGGGTGAAATGGGCGAAAGATCTCGGTCTCGGTTTAGATTTTAATCCGACCTTGTTTTCGCATGAGAAAGCGGCTGACGGACTCACCCTTTCACACCCCGACCCGAACGTCAGAGAATTTTGGATCAGGCATTGCATCGCGTGCCGCCGTATTGGGGAATACTTCGGGAAAGAACTAGGAACACCTTGCTTGACGAATATTTGGATTCCCGACGGCTATAAGGATATCCCGAGTGACAGGCTGACACCGCGTATAAGATTAAAAGAATCACTGGATCGGATCTTCGCAGTGGAGATCAGTGAACAACACAATCTTGATTCAGTCGAAAGCAAGCTGTTCGGACTTGGTTCCGAATCATATGTTGTCGGCTCTCATGAATTTTATTTGTCTTACGCTTTGACGAATCAAAAGCTTTGTTTGCTGGATACAGGCCATTATCACCCGACTGAAACGGTGTCAAACAAGATTTCGTCCATGCTGCTTTACACAGACAAACTCGCCTTGCACGTATCCCGGCCCGTTCGCTGGGATAGCGACCATGTTGTGATTTTAGATGATGAATTGAGGGAAATCGCGCTTGAAATTGTACGCAATCAGGCTCTCGAGAAGGTCGCTATCGGCCTGGACTTTTTCGATGCCAGCATTAACCGTGTTGCCGCCTGGACCATCGGAACGAGAAATATGATCAAAGCTTTATTGTATGCATTGCTTCTCCCGAACGACTATTTAAAACAATTACAGGAAGAGGGCCGATTTACAGAAAGGCTGGCGCTGATGGAGGAATTTAAAACATATCCTTTCGGGGCCGTCTGGGATTCCTACTGTGAGCAAATGGGCGTGCCGGTAAAAGAGGAATGGCTCCATGACATAAAAAATTATGAACAACAGGTGCTTTTAAAAAGGAAGGCGTCTTCTTCGATTGTCTAATAAAAAATCCGCCGCGGCATTGGCACGCGGGCGGATTTTTTTACGCTTGATCAGCAGGGTATACAATCCCCATCTGCTTTCTTGCTTCTTCCATGATTTTGGCGGTGATCAAAGACCGTTCAAATGTATTGTCTTCAGATTCCGGTTTGTTCTCTTTTATGAGCGTGACAAATTCTTCTATTTCGTAGAACATCGCCGGTTTAGGATCATGAATCGAAATGTTTTCCAGACGGCCGTCTCGATAGCGGATTTCCACTCGTTCAGGCTGCTGAATTGTATCGATTACAATGGTCCCGTCTTCACCCTGAATTTCCGCCGGAGCATAGGAAGTAGAGATTTTAGAATGCATCAGAACGGCTTCGAACCCGTCGTAAGACAGAATGACGGTCCCCTCTCCATCTACTCCGGAAGATAAAGCATATCCGTTCGCCTTCACGTCCTGCGGCTCGCCAAATAGCACGACAGCAGGATAAATACAATAAACGCCGATATCCATTAATGACCCGTTGGAAAGCTCAGGCTGAAATGCGTTCAAGACGGTTCCGTTTCTGAACGCGTCATACCGTGAGGAGTACTGGCAGTAGCTTGCGGTAAATCTGCGGACGGTTCCGATTTTATGTAAGTGTTTCTTCAGCTCTTTGAAGTTTGGCAGGAAAGTGGTCTTCAGCGCTTCCATGAGGACAACGCCGTTTTCCTGAGCCGCTGAAATCATCTGTTCCGTTTCTTTCGTATTTGAAGCAAACGGCTTCTCGCAAAGCACATGCTTGCCATGGTTCATAAAGAGAACGGCCTGCTCCTTGTGAAGAGCATTGGGACTGGCTATGTATACAGCATCAAAGCAATCGCTTGCCGCCATTTCCTGAAGGTTTGAGAAAATGTGCTCAGCACCGTGTTTAGCGGCAAACTCGGCAGCGCGTTCAGCTGATCTCGAGTAAACAGCTGTCAGCTGAACATCTTTTATTTCCACTGCTGACTCAAGAAAGCGGTCTGTAATCCAGTTGGTTCCTATTATGGCAAAACGTATCATTCTTATCGCTCCTTTTGCATGATATAGCTAAATTATAGCTCAAAAAAGAGAAAAGCACATGATAGAACAAACCACATGCTGAAAACAAGGAAGTTTTTCCAGCGATTAACGGTTTTTATTTTTCATTATAGGGACGATAGTGTACAATTTAATTAAACTATGTATGACGGAGGAACGATAGTGGAGATGTTGCAAACATGGAGCGGCAGATTTAAACAATTCTTCTTGGACAATAAGTTTGTTTTATTTTTGCTTGTGCTGCTGCTGATTGGTTTAAATATTCTCGTTTTTACAAAAACATCATTTATTTTCACCCCGATTATAGTTCTTCTCAAAACAATTTCACTGCCGATTATTTTAACAGGGATTGTTTTTTATCTGTTAAACCCAATCGTTGATTTCCTTGAGAGAAGAAGAGTAAGAAGAATCTATACTATTTTCCTGTTATATCTACTGATTATCGGACTGATCACGATCACGATCGTGTCCATCATCCCCTTTTTAAAAGAACAAATTATGAGTTTGATTGACAATATCCCGAGATATGTGGATGTCGTTGAAAATCAGACGAAACAGCTGATCGGCAGCAACTTCGTCAATCAGGCCCAGCAAACGATGAACATCAATATATCTGATCTTGCAACAAAGATTTCAGATCAGGCGGCTACGATTGTGAACAGTACTTTCACCGGTGTTGGGAATTTTATCGGTGCTCTGACTGAGGTTATTATTTCGATTGTCACGGTTCCGTTTATTCTTTTCTATTTATTAAAAGATGGAAAGAAGTTGCCGGTCTATATACTGAAGTTTGTGCCGACACGATTAAAAGAACAGACATACACAGTCTTAAGCGAAATGAATCATCGGTTAAGCTCTTATATCAGAGGCCAGATCATTGTCAGCTTCTGTATCGGGTTTTTGCTGTTTATCGGTTATTTGATTATCGGGCTGGATTATGCTTCATTGCTTGCCATCATTGCGGCTTGTACAAGCATCGTTCCGTATTTAGGGCCGACGATTGCCATTACGCCAGCGATTATCATCGCCATAGTGACATCGCCGCTCATGCTGCTTAAGCTGGTGATCGTATGGACAATTGTTCAGCTGATCGAAGGGAAGCTGATCTCTCCGCAAATTATGGGGAAAAACCTTCACATCCACCCTATTACGATTATTTTTCTGCTGTTAACAGCCGGTAAGCTGTTTGGTGTGGTTGGAATCATTCTTGCCATTCCGGGCTATGCAGTTACTAAAGTCATTACGACACATTTATTTGACTGGTTTAAAATGCGGTCACATTTATACGACGAAGAAAAAAATGAAAATACGTCAGGGCATAAAGTGTGATTTTCGTTTATAGTTATATAAGACGGGCTTTCCAATTATGGAAAGCTCCCGTTATGTAAAAAATAAATGTCTAATGGGGAGAATCAAATCATGACTCTATGGGAATTGTTTGTAGCTGCCATTTTAGGGATCGTAGAAGGGTTAACAGAGTATGCGCCGGTTTCTTCGACAGGACATATGATCATAGTAGACGATATCTGGCTTAAATCAAGCAATCTGATGTCAGAAGAAGCTGCCAACTCATTCAAAGTGGTGATTCAGCTTGGTTCTATTTTAGCAGTGGCCATCGTGTTTAAAGACCGGATTTTGAATTTGCTCGGCCTGAAAAAGAATATTACCAGCGACCAGAAGCAGGGACATAAATTAAGCATTGCACAAATTGCAGTCGGACTTGTGCCTGCAGCTGTTCTCGGCTTTTTGTTTGAGGATTACATTGATGAATATTTATTTTCTGTTCAAACTGTAGCCGTGGGTTTAATTGCCGGGGCAGTCCTGATGCTTTTTGCTGATTGGGTGAATAAACGGAAAGTTGCAACAGACACCCTCGACCGCATTTCCTATAAGCAGGCGATAGGAGTCGGCTTATTCCAATGTCTTGCCCTGTGGCCGGGTTTCTCGCGTTCCGGTTCAACCATTTCCGGAGGCGTTATTCTTGGATTGAACCATCGCGCGGCAGCCGACTTTACGTTTATTATGGCGATGCCGATCATGATGGGAGCAAGCTTTTTGAGCCTTGTGAAGCACTGGGACAGTTTAAGCTCGGATCTGTTGCCGTTTTTCATCGTCGGCTTTATCTGCGCCTTTGTTGTCGCGCTGTTTGTCGTCCGTTTCTTCTTAAAACTGATTAACAAAATCAAACTCGTCCCCTTTGCAATCTACCGAATCATCCTCGGTGTGATTTTACTTTTAATCATGATGTAAATCTAAAAATAAGGCTCTTCCGGAGCCTTATTTTTTCTGTCATTTCAAGAGGGAACAGCTTGTTTTTCAAAAAAAAATCATCTATAATAAATATGACGTTACATACGGGGCCATAGCTCAGCTGGGAGAGCGCTACACTGGCAGTGTAGAGGTCAGGGGTTCGAGCCCCCTTGGCTCCATACCTTTAAACCCTTATTCTATAAGGGTTTTTTTGTTTGTTTTTGAGGAAAAGGTTCGTTCGCTGTTTTTTTTGAACATGTCACGACAGGATTTTCCGGTGAACTTTAAAATGGTCGCCTGAGGGAGTAAGCAGGGACTCATAAGTGAAGTTTTAGCCCGCTTTGGCTCAAAATTACGATATCGGGCAAAAGCTGTTCAGGCTTTTGTTTTATACTTGAAATTTCTGTCATTGGAAAAACCTAATCGATTAGGAACAATATTTGAACATATGATCACTTTTTCACATATTTAAATTAATATCATTTCCCATGATAGGGAGAGTATTAGAATGAAAGCTAATGGCATGCAAAATCTATTAGCTTCTTTTGTTTTTTAAAATGATGTGTTTCGTATGCATTTATAGGAAGGAATGACAACATGAAGACAAAACACTGTTGGATGATTTCTTTGCTCGCTGTTTTAGCTGTCGGGCCGAGATTAATGTTTAACATGGCATTGTCGTCAGTTCAAGGCCTTGTTCAGAAGACGGTCGGAGGGACTTCATATCAGTGAATCCAATAGTAATCGGCAATATGGCCTTTGCATTATTTTTGCCGGCAGGTCCGCTGCTGAGGAAAAAATTTGGCGCCCATCCGATCTATCTAGCTCTGCAAGATTCTATGATGCCTCCTTATCATGATTTCTTTTATCCTGAGTGTTCTGTTCAAACGCCGCTGTCACCACATTCTGCGGAAGTCGGCTCCAATGTCGTCCTTCCTAGACTTCAAGGATTTTGTCAACAATCTGAACCATTTCTAGTGAAAAGGTTTTTTGTTTGCAATCTTTTCCCAACTTTCTGCCTAAAGAATTGAAAAATATTAGAAGTCAAAGTAAAATTCTAAAAGGTAGATTCTTTTACATTCGTAATCTCTTAACTCGAAGGAAGGTATTCATGGCCCGTAAAAAACTGAAAAAACGCAGACTCTTGATTACACTATTTTTCATTGTATCGATTCCGTTAGCCTTTTTTGTTTTAGCCACAACTTTATCAAAGCCGATTGAAACATCCAAAGAACCCGAAGAAATTGATGAACAGCAAGTATTTATTGACAGCCTGTCCGGGCATGCACAAATTCTGTATGAGAAATATCATGTCCTCCCCAGCATCACGATCGCTCAGGCCATTCTCGAATCTGACTGGGGGAACAGCGAACTTGCTGCTCAGGCCAATAACCTTTTTGGTGTAAAAGGAAATTATAAAGGCCATCACGTCACGATGGAAACGGATGAATTTGAAAAAGGGGAAAGAAAAACCATTCGCGCAAAGTTTCGCAAATACAGCACGTTTTTTGAATCTATGGATGACCATGCCCAATTGTTTGTTCGCGGCACATCATGGAATAAAAAGAAGTATAAACCGGTGCTTGATGCTGGGGATTATAAGGAAGCGGCAACCGCCTTGCAAACAGCAGGATATGCTACAGATCCTGATTACGCTGACAAACTCAGCGCTATTGTGGAAAAATATGATTTAGATGCGTACGATGAGGTCAATCCATCCTTGAAATCTGTGGATTTCATCGGCTCCATTAAAGACAGTGCCGTTCAAGACGTATGGTCCAAGCCTTCTACTGATGAGCAGTCCATAAGACTTACCTCTGCCCAATCTTACATCGGAAAGGACATAAAGGTAGTATCTAAAAAGCAGAAGGGCCAGTCCGTATGGTACCAATTTCAAATCAATGATAAGCTCATCGGCTGGATTGACGATTCAGCTGTTGAAATAAAGGAATCAACCTAAGCTGTTTTTACTGGTATTTTTATTTCTATGTTCCATTCAGGGGAATTTGAGGTATAATATTCCACGGAAGTTATCACTTATTGACTATGTTTTCAGGAGGAACAACGATGCAGAAATATAGACGGAGAAACACGGTTGCTTTTACAGTATTAGCTTATTTCACTTTTTTTGCGGGAGTATTTTTGTTTAGTGTCGGACTCTATAATGCTGATAATCTGGAACTCAATGAAAAAGGCTATTATATTGCCGTTATGATACTTGTAGCGGTCGGTGCGATTCTTACACAAAAAGTGACCCGTGATAACGCAGAAGATAACGAAATCATCGCGGAGCAGGAAAAAAGACACAATCAATCTCATATCGAATCATAAAAAAAATCCGGCGCCTGCACGCCGGATTTTTTGCTATCACCCCGTAAACACCTCACCATCAGGATAACGAATATTTGATTTCTCTGTTTTCGCGAATGAAAACACGAACGTCAGAGGACCAATTCTTCCGATGAACATGATGACAATAATGATACATTTTCCCGCTTCTGTGAGTTCGGGAGTCAATCCCATTGATAGACCGACAGTTCCGAATGCTGAAAAGGTTTCAAACACAATTTGGATAAACGGTGCTTGTTCTGTGATCGTCAGGGCGAAAATTCCTAAAAACACAATGAACAAGCTGGTGACGCTGACAGCTAGAGCTTTTATGATAATCGGGTATTTGATGGAGCGGCGGAAAATAACCGTTTCTTTTTTTCCTCGCAAATAAGCGATAACAGACATTAAAATCACGATGAACGTGGTCAGTTTAATACCGCTCGCTGTTGAAGCGCTGCCTGCTCCGATAAACATCAATAATAACGTAAATACAATCGTTCCTTCTCTCATACTCCCAATATCGAGGGAATTGAAGCCCGCGGTTCTCGGCGTTACAGCCTGAAAATAGGAAGCCCACAGTTTATCTCCTATATGCAGGTGGCCGAGCGTGCCGGGGTTGCTATACTCTAAAGTGAAAATCACCAGCATAGCAACTGCATTCAGAATCAATGTACCTGTAAGCATGAGCTTCGTATGTAAGGAAAAGGCTTTGAATCGCCGGTTTTTCATGATGTCAAACAGAACTGTAAATCCGATCCCTCCTGTAATAAATAAAAAAGTAATCACGATGTTAATTGTAGGATCTCCAACGAAGCTCATCAAGTTATCCGGCCACAACGAAAATCCGGCATTGTTAAAAGCAGATATTGCATGAAACAGACTGGCAAACAAGCCGAATGCCCAGCCATACTGGGGCACAAACCGGATGGATAAGATAAGAGCTGCTATCAGCTCAATACTGATCGAAAACAGGAACAGAACCTTGACAAGACCTACGACACCGCCGATTGTCGGCTGGTTTAAGGCTTCCTGAACCAGCATTCGTTCTTTTAATCCGATTTTCTTTCCTAATATCATGACGATCAAAACAGCAAAAGTCATAAACCCAAGACCGCCGATCTGAATCAGCCCCATGATGACAGTTTGCCCGAAAATTGTAAATTCTGTACCGGTATCAACAACTGCAAGCCCTGTTACAGTTGTAGCGGAAGCGGCAGTAAAAAGGGCATCGATCCATGATAATGGCTTCGCTGCAGAAATCGGGAGCATTAACAGCACACTCCCGATGATAATGGTTAGAAAAAAACCAATTGCAAGCACTTGAGGCGGTGTGAAACGAACCCATTTGATCACTTTATCCTTTTGAAGTGTCACCTTTGTCTACATCCCTTCGTTTTCAAAACGTCTAATATCCTTTTTGTGCCCCATGATCACCAGGCAATCTTGTTCGTGAATGATGTCTCCGGGTGCTGGAGAAAGCCGGATATCTCCATGGTGTTTAATGGCAAGGATTGTACAGCCGTACTTTACTCTTACATTCAGATCAGTAATTGATTTTGAATTAAGCTTGCGTGTTGCCAGCAGCTCGACAATACTGTACTCATCAGATAAATCAATGTAATTTAAAACGTTCTCATCAGAAAGGCTTTGTGCGATCTTGACGCCCATGTCCTTTTCAGGGTGAATGATACGGTCAGCGCCTATTTTTTCAAGCACTTTATGGTGATAATGGTTTTGAGCTTTGACCCAAATATTCGGGATGTCAAATTCCTTTAATAATAAGGTGGTCAGGGTACTTGCTTGAATATTCGCTCCGATCGCAACAACCACATATTCAAAATTGCGTATTCCTAACGATAGCAATTCGTTTTCTTCGGTGGCGTTGGCAATCACCGCATGAGTTGCGTAAGAAGCGTATGCATTTACCTTTTCTTCGTTGATATCAATTGCAAGGACCTCATGCCCCATTCTGTGCAGCTCTTTGCAAATGCTTCCGCCAAACCGGCCCAGCCCAATCACGGCAAATTGCTTATTTTTTATTTTTCCCAATGTTCATAACTCCCTTAGTAAAATTAACGTTTTTGAAGCAAAAAAGACCATCTCGAAGAATGGCCGCTAATAGACCTCCTCTCTGGATACGCCTACGAGGTTAGCTGTCGGATTAGGGATTCAGAGTACCCCCTCTTACTAAGTAAGATTCACCCCTAGGCTGTGAATAAAACAGCCAATCGTTGGTTCCCCCGTTCGTGTTTGATTAAGCGGTAAAAGAGACTCTTATGAAATTGAACACTCAAGAATTTACTCCTGTTTCTAGAGTTTGTCAATTTAAATTTTAAACCAGAAAAAAGATAATTAGAAATAGAGGGAAAAGGGGAGGTTAAAACACAAAAAAAGACCGGCGTTAACCGGTCTTCATGTTTAGTTGCAGCCGCATGGCTGAGTCGGAGGAGTACTGCGCTTAGCCACGTCAATGCTGGCTTCGGCGTAAAATTTATTTCCGATGCTCAATGATTTATTCTCCGCACGGAAAGTATATGTACCAGCGGCAGGAAGTGTTTTGTTATTTAGTTTTAATTTGAATTCGCCAGCTCCTAACAAATCAAGTGCCAGAGGAACCCTTACTGTTTTCCCGTTATTAAGGATCTGTGTTTCACGCAACGCACGCCCGTTCATTGTGTCTTTTGTATTTGCAGTAAATCCGCTTGGCAATGTAAATTCCATAACGCCAAGGCTGAGAAGCGTATTTGGACGGTATGTCAATTCGATATCGGAGAAAGACCATTCCGTTTTGCTGGTCCCTGTGATTGTTGCAAACAATGAAGCTGTTGACTGTGTTCTCATAGTAGACTCAGTATGAGCGGAAGTTGATTTAGATTCAGCCGCGAAAGAAGCTGTAGGTGCAGAAACGAGTAAACCGAGACTTAATGCACCAATTGCCAAAGAAGATAATAATTTACGTTTCATAATAAAATTCCCCCTTAAAAGTTATAAAATATATAGGCCTGCCCGCTTTTCACCTCCACTGAGTGGCCAAATACAAATTTTACCTACATAAAATTAACATCAAATATTTTGGAAGTAAATGGGGTGTTTTTCCCGTATTTTTCAAATTTGTAGTAATTACATACAAACGAACAGAAAAACGCCCGGTTTCCCAGGCGTTTTCTTCTTTACTTTCTTTCGATTGGTATAAACTTAAAAATTTCCCCGCTCTGCACCGATTCAGCAAGCCGTTTCAGCCAATCATAGTAGGCTCTAGAGTTTTCCAGCTGCTCGTAAAGCTGCAGCGCTTCATTTTTGAGGTCTTCATTGAGGCCTTCCTTGTTTAAAACCTCTTGTAAATCAGCCTGGGCTTCCTCAATCGCTGCTACATTTACTTGAACTTCCCGCTCCCATTTAGGCGGAAAGAAATTCGTGAAAAATTTGAAAAAATCTTTTTCAGCTACAAATGTATGCTTGCGGATGCCCCGGTGAAAAGTTTTTTTCACCACATTTAAGTCCTGAAGTTTTTTGACACCTGTGCTCATGCTTGGCTTGCTCATTTGCAATTCCTCACGCATTTCGTCAAGCGTCATCTCATCCCGCATATACATCGTCCCATATAAAATCCCGACACTGCGGGTAATTCCGTAAAGATCCATCGTTTCAGCAATGGAGTCGATAACAAGATCCCGAGCCTGTTCTATAACTGCAAATTCTGGATTTTCATCCATACTGACCCTCTTTTCCTTTAGAGAATTAAATTCGTTAAGTTATTTCTTTATGTTCTTTATCTTAACGAAACATAAAGAAAAGTCAAAAAGAAAAATCAAAATGGGGCTTTGACAGTTTAAAAACCATATGTTAGATTAAGGTTGTTAAAAACATTAAATTTTTATTTAACAAACTTTATTTACGTCAAGGAGGCTTATATGAGTCAAACATTATACATTGACGGTGAATGGATCAGCGCCGAAAAAGAGCAGATCCGCAACATTATCAACCCATTTAATCAAGAAGAAATTGCAACCGTAAGCGAGGGAGGGCGAGAGGACGCCATCAAGGCGATCGAAGCCGCGCGAAGAGCCTTTGACAAAGGAGAATGGTCATCTCTATCCGGGCTTGAACGCGGGAAAATTGTTCTGAAAATTGCGGAATTAATTAGACGTGATCTTGATGAGCTGGCTGAACTTGAATCTCTTGATACGGGAAAAACACTCGAAGAAAGTAAGGCCGATATGGACGATATCGCCAATGTATTTCAATATTACGCCGGATTGGCAGACAAAGATGGTGGAGAGATCATTTCTTCTCCGATCCCTGATTCAGAAAGCAAAATCATCAGAGAGCCAATCGGGGTTTGCGGCCAGATTACGCCATGGAATTATCCGCTCCTGCAAGCGAGCTGGAAAATCGCGCCTGCACTGGCTGCAGGAAATACGATCGTCATGAAGCCGAGTGAGATCACGCCGCTAACGACAATCAAAGTGTTCAAGCTGATGGAAGAAGCGGGTGTTCCAAAAGGTGTCGCAAATCTCGTCCTTGGACCGGGAGCAACAGTGGGCGACGAGCTTGCCGCAAACGAAGACGTCGATTTGGTTTCATTTACAGGGGGAATCGAAACAGGCAAAAAAATCATGCGGGCGGCAAGCGGAAACGTCAAAAAAATCGCGCTTGAATTGGGCGGGAAAAATCCAAATATCGTTTTCAAGGACGCAGATTTAGAAGTTGCGGTCGATCAGGCATTAAACGCTGTATTTTTCCACGCTGGCCAAGTATGCTCCGCCGGTTCCCGCTTGCTTGTTGAAGATGCTATTTACGATCAATTTTTAGCAGAGCTTGTCAAACGGGCAAAACGCATAAAACTCGGAAATGGTTTTGACGCAGAGACAGAAAGCGGTCCGCTTATTTCTGCAGAGCACAGGGCAAAGGTAGAAAAATATGTAGAGATCGGAATAGAAGAAGGCGCGAAGCTCGAGACAGGCGGCAAACGTCCGGAAGACCCTGCGCTACAAAACGGCTTTTTCTATGAACCTACTATTTTCTCAAACTGTAAATCGAATATGAGAATTGTTCAGGAAGAGGTATTCGGTCCTATATTGACAGTCGAAACCTTCAGCTCGGAAGATGAGGTAATCGCGCTTGCGAATGATACCATCTATGGCTTGGCCGGAGCGGTATGGTCTAAAGATATTGAAAAGTGTGAACGCGTAGCAGCCCGCTTGAGAATGGGAACGGTTTGGATTAACGATTTCCATCCGTATTTTGCGCAGGCGCCATGGGGCGGCTATAAGCAGTCCGGATTCGGACGCGAGCTTGGAAAAATAGGCCTTGAAGAATATACAGAAGTCAAACATGTGTATCGCAATACAAAACCGGCAGCGGTTAATTGGTTCAATTCATAAAAGGGAGAGATTATAATGACATTAAATATGAAAGTAGAAAGCATGCACAAATTCCACACATTTGAAATTCCGACTGTGATTAAGCACGGAATCGGAGCCGTCAAGCATACGGGAGAAGAAATAGCTGCGCTGGGCGTTTCGAAAGCACTCCTTGTCACAGACCCTGGGATTTATAAAGCCGGCGTCGTTGACCCTGTAATCGAATCACTAAAAGGAGCGGGCATTGAAGTTGTGCTCTTTAATAAAGTAGAGCCAAACCCGCCTGTCCGTCTTGTGAATGAAGGGTCTGAGCTATACAAAAAAGAGAACTGTAATGGTTTAGTGGCAGTCGGAGGCGGAAGCTCCATGGACACAGCGAAAGCAATTGGAGTAGAAGCAACACACGAAGGAAGCGTACTTGATTATGAAGCGGCAGATGGAAAAAAAACGCTGGAAAACCGGATCCCTCCGCTGACAACAATTCCGACAACAGCCGGAACAGGTTCAGAAGTAACCCAATGGGCTGTTATTACGGATGAAGAAAGAGAATTCAAGTTCAACACGGGCGGTCCGCTGATCGCAGCGCACCTGACCATCATTGATCCTGAGCTTCATATTTCAATGCCTCCGCATGTAACAGCCATGACGGGAATTGATGCGCTTGCTCATGCCATTGAGTGCTATACAATGAAATTTGCTCAGCCAATCACGGATGCAGTTGCCTTAATGGCGATTGAATATGCCGCTCATTACATTAAAAGAGCATTTGCTGACGGAGAGGATCTGGAAGCAAGATACGGAATGGCGCAGGCTGCGATGCTTGCAGGTCTTTCTTACGGCAGTGAATCAGCGGGCGCGGCTCATGCGATGAGCCAAACGCTTGGCGGCATTATTCCAGTCGCTCACGGTCAATGTGTGGCTGCGATGATGGGTCCTGTCATGGAATACAACTGGAAGGGCTATCCTGAGAAGTTTGCACGTATTGCAAAAGCGTTCGGTATTGATACTAGCAATATGACAACAGAAGAAGCTGCGAAAGCATCTGTCAATTGGATGTATGACCTAGTCGGAGACTTAGAAGTACCGACTTTAGAAGAGCAGGGAGTATCGCCTGATATGATCGAACGCTTGTCAAAAGAAGCGATGAAAGATCCGCAAACCTTCGGAAACCCTAGAGACTTAAATGAAAAAGCATACAATTGGATCTACAAGCGCTGTTTTAATCTTACACCTAAAACTGTATAATCATATGTCCCGCTCCTTTACAGAGCGGGATTTTTTTGGATAATGAAACATAAATGGACATGTTAAAGAAGAAGGAAGGTGCCGAATGATGTGGAAGCGTATGACTGCAAAAACAGAAGGCTTGTATATCGCAGATACAGAAAGTTTCGTAACAAAGCGAATGGACAAGCTCGATATTGATTATGGCGGCATCCCCGGTGACTTGCATTTTGGACTGACCAAAAAAGCGGGAGCCAGAGAACCAATGTTTTCAAGGGGGACCGAAATTTTCAACCGCAGACAAATTTCAATTGTTTCAATAGAGGAATGTGATGAGTTGGCTTTAAAAATGGGAGTGTCGAGTATTTTGCCGGAATGGCTCGGGGCAAATATCGCAGTCAGCGGAATACACGATTTCACTTCATTAAAAGAGGGGAGCCGGCTCATTTTTCCAAGCGGTGCCGCTTTGCTATGTGAGGGAGAAAATGATCCTTGTATCCAGCCGGGTGAAGTCATTCAGTCTTATTATCCGGAAAAGCCGAAGCTGGCGCCGGCTTTCGTCCGCCACGCATTGGGCATAAGAGGGATTGTCTGTATTGTTGAGAGACCGGGCGCTGTTTACGCAGGCGATGAAATCGAAGTTAATTCCTATCATAGAAAAGTCAAACGAAAAGCAGAAAGGGTCTGAATAATCAGGCCCTTCCCACCTTTTCTTTAATTTCTTTAATCTGGCTGAGATGCCGTTTTTCGTGGTGACCGATAAAATCGATCCACTGTCTGACAGTCAGCTCCTGAAACACAGGATGCGGAAGCACTCTCTCAAAATCTTCTTCTTTTAGCGAGGCAATTGCCGCTGTCAGCTGTTCTCTCACCACGTCAAGCTCGCGTTTCATTTGGCTGCCTGAAATAAATTCATGCTCAGGCTCTAGGTGACTCGGAGCTTTCCGCTTATTGTTTCTGTCCTGTGCAACCTCAAGCGTTTTTTCTTCAACTTCTTTAACAGGAGCTTCCTTTACACGCTCCTTCAGCATTTGTTGTGCGGCCATATCGATTTTTTTCAAATGATCAAGAACTTCCCTTATACTCCATTCTTCAGCAGAAGGCTTTTGATTCAGCTTTTCGTCAGAAAGTCCTTTTACTTCGTTCCACGTCTCTAATCTTGCTTCATTAAAGATACTCATCATATCTCCTCCTAAAATGACATTACCATATATATAAGCAATTATCATTTATAAAGCACTTCGAAAAGGGTGTTTTATCTAAAAATTTCGAAACCTTTTTTCGTTATGTCTCGTATAAATGGTAACGGCAGCCGTTCACCAATGCATTGATGAAGAAAGGATGAGGAATTTGGAGTTGTTTGGCGTACCTATACAAACGATTTATCTTTATACGCTTATTATTGCGGGCAGTCTTACGCTATTATTTTTATTTTTCGGAGATGTATTTGCAGGACTGTCAGAAGGCATTCCGTTTCTTAATCCAACATTGGTGCTCGCGTTTTTCACATGTTTTTCAGCAGGCGGGTATATAGGCGAGCTCATATTGCCCCTGTCCAGCCTGTTGACCGCTCTTTTCTCTTGCATCCTTTCGCTCATCCTGGTGATATTGCTTCACATTTTTATTTTGGTACCATTATCATCCGCAGAGGAATCATTGGCTTATAAAGAAGATGATCTAAGAGGGAGAATCGGTAAAGTGATTACAGCTGTTCCTGTTGACGGGTTTGGTGAAGTGGTCATTGAAGGGATAGGCGGCACCATCTCGAAGTCAGCGGTCAGCTTTGAGAATCAGCAGATCAGTTACGGAACAACGGTTTTGGTCGTAGATATCAACAACGGAGTTCTTTCGGTTACTCCGCATGAATGTATTTAAAACAAGGAGGAATGTGAAATGACTATGCCGATCATTATTGTCATCGGAGTTGTATTCTTTTTATTAATTGCACTGTTAGCCGTTTTTATCACAAAGTATCGTACGGCAGGGCCTGACGAAGCGTTAATCGTAACGGGGAGCTATCTTGGTAATAAAAATGTTCATGTCGATGAAGGGGGCAACCGTCTTAAAATCGTCCGCGGCGGAGGAACCTTTGTCCTTCCCGTCTTCCAGCAGGCAGAGCCGCTAAGCCTATTATCAAGCAAACTTGATGTTTCTACACCTGAAGTCTATACAGAACAAGGAGTACCTGTAATGGCTGATGGAACTGCTATTATTAAAATAGGCGGTTCTATAGGGGAAATCGCTACAGCGGCCGAACAATTTTTAGGGAAATCAAAAGATGACCGGGAGCAGGAAGCGCGTGAGGTTTTAGAAGGCCATCTTCGTTCCATTCTCGGCTCAATGACAGTCGAAGAAATTTATAAAAACAGAGAAAAATTCTCTCAAGAGGTGCAGCGTGTCGCTTCACAGGATCTCGCAAAAATGGGGCTTGTGATTGTCTCCTTTACCATTAAAGATGTCCGTGATAAAAACGGTTACCTTGAATCATTAGGGAAACCGAGAATTGCTCAAGTAAAACGTGATGCTGATATCGCAACAGCAGAGGCTGATAAAGAAACCCGGATTAAGCGGGCAGAAGCAGATAAAGATGCGAAAAAATCAGAACTTGAACGGGCGACGGAAATCGCTGAAGCTGAAAAAACGAATCAGCTCAAAATGGCTGAATACCGCAGAGAACAAGATACGGCAAAAGCGAATGCCGATCAGGCATATGATTTAGAGACTGCCAGAGCGCGCAAGCAAGTCACAGAGCAGGAAATGCAGGTTAAAATTATCGAACGCCAAAAACAAATAGAACTAGAAGAAAAAGAAATTCTTCGCCGTGAACGCCAATACGACTCAGAGGTAAAGAAAAAAGCCGATGCAGACCGTTATTCTGTCGAGCAGTCCGCAGCAGCTGAGAAAGCCAAGCAGCTCGCGGAAGCCGATGCCAAAAAGTATAGTATAGAAGCAATGGCGAAGGCAGAGGCGGAAAAAGTCAGAATTGACGGACTTGCAAAAGCAGAAGCTGAAAAAGCGAAAGGGGAAACAGAAGCTGAAGTTATCCGTCTAAAAGGTCTTGCAGAAGCGGAAGCAAAAGAGAAAATTGCCGCTGCCTTTGAACAGTACGGCCAGGCTGCGATTTTCGATATGATTGTAAAAATGCTTCCGGAATACGCGAAACAAGCAGCAGCACCTCTTTCAAATATTGATAAAATCACTGTTGTTGATACAGGGGGAAGCGGTGAATCAAGCGGCGCCAACAAAGTAACCAGCTATGCGACAAACTTAATGTCAAGCCTTCAAGAAAGCTTAAAAGCATCATCGGGAATTGACGTGAAAGAAATGATTGAGAACTTTTCAGGAAAAGGAAACGTAAAACAAAGCATAAACGAATTAACAAATGAAATAAAAGAAGCAAAAGAAGCAAAAGAAGTCCAAACACGAGAAGAATGACTAAGGAAAGGATAGAACCAGATGGTAACTGTACGAGAAGCAAAGTTAGAAGATATAAGGGACATTGCAAAAGTGCATGTCGACAGTTGGAGGACAACATATCGCGGAATTGTCCCGGCTGAATACTTAAACAGTCTGAACTACAAGGAATTTGAAGACAAATGGAAAAGCCGTTCGTTAAAGGGGTTATTTGTGGCTCAGGATGAAAAAGATTCTATATTCGGCTTTGCTTCATTTGGTCCTATTCGCTCTGAACAAGAAGGCTATGACAGCGAGCTATATGCTATTTACCTTTTAGAAAAGTATCAGCGGCAAGGTGCAGGCAGGGCACTCTTAGCAAAAGGAGCAGAGTTTTTGCTTCATCAGGGCTTTTCGAGCATGTTTGTTTGGGTAATTGAGCAAAACCCCTCGATTACATTTTATCAATCCTATTCGCCTGAAAGAGAAGCGGAGGACAGCTTTGAAATTGTCGGAGAAAGACTGAAAGAAATTGGTTTTGGCTGGCCGGATCTTTCTGCTTTGAAAACGATTCTTAACAGGTAAAAAAAACACCCCCCGGCGGATTCCGCTGGGGGGTGTCACGTTAAGCTTTGTCAGTTTTGAGCAAACGCGGTGCTGTCATAAATAACAAACAAAGGACAATTGCACAGATGATGAATGAAGGAACCATATAAGTTGCATTATAAGTTAAAGAATAAATCCATACCGGCGTTCCTTTTGGAGCATAGCTGCCGAAAAACACAGCCCCTGAAACGACATGCGCAGCATAGCGCAGGAAACTGCCGATAAAAACTGCGCTGACAACTGAAACAATCAATTTCCCTTTTGTTTTTGCTGCAACTGCTTTGCGGACAGTATAAGCAAAACAGCCGCTTATTCCAATTGCTGTGAACGCGATAATATAATCTAGGAAAAGCTGTATAGGATGTTGTGCGAATAAGTTTCCGATCGCTATCTGAACTAGTCCTGTCAGCAGACCGGTAGTAAGCCCTGCTTTAACACCCCACCGAAACGAAATCAAAAAGATCGGAATCATCATGATGGAGACCGAGCCACCTTGAGGCATTCTAAGAAACATTCCTGAGACGATGTCTAAAATAACAGCAGCCGCAGTCATAATTGCAATTTCAATAAGGCGAACCAGTTGCTTAGATTGATTCATAAAAATCCCCTTCCATCGATAGACAACCCAAAAGGACAACAAAAAAGCAGCACGCGGAAGGATGAGAAAAGTTCCACGCACTGCTTTACGATCTGCAATTCATTTGACTTTGCCACATCCCTACGCCAGCGTTAACTAACAGGTTCAAAGGGTCAGAACGAAACCGCTCACTCTCAGCTTTAATGCTCCCCTTGTGGTCATCAATATTTAATTTGTTTCTACTATACAAGAAAAAGAAAAAAACAACAAGATCATTCTACTGATGTAGATGTTCTTTTAAAATAGTTATTTGATAAATACACGATAGATGACATGACGAGGATTATAGTTTATTTATTTTATAGAATTTTTTTCGTGAAAACTATTGCAATAAATAAATACAGATGTTATATTATTAAATGTCGCTGATGAACAGCGGACAAAACAAGAAGCTTCAAAACAATTTGAAAAAAAGTTGTTGACAACAAAGAAGCTGAATGTTATATTAGTAAAGCTGCTTCATTGAGAGGCAACGAATGATCTTTGAAAACTAAACAAGACAAAACGTACCTGTTAATTCATTTTTTTATAAATCGCACAGCGATGTGCGTAGTCAGGGGCCTGCACGATGCAGGTCATGCAGATGTTGTCACAGGAAGTGACGAACTTAATCTGCGCTCCATTACTTCATGGAGAGTTTGATCCTGGCTCAGGACGAACGCTGGCGGCGTGCCTAATACATGCAAGTCGAGCGGACAGATGGGAGCT